>NZ_RZQP01000002.1:0-85690 GCF_003998165.1 Mesorhizobium sp. M7A.F.Ca.US.007.01.2.1
GACCTCGACATTGCCGGGCAGCTTGGTCACCAGCGGCAGATCGGCGCGGCCGATGTCGACATAGACAAGCTGCACCTCGCCGAGTTGCTCGACATAGTCGACCGTCCCCTCGAACAGATAGTCCGCGCCGCTGGCGATGATCAGGTCCTCCGGCCGCACGCCAAAGCTCACCGCAGCGCCCTTTGCCGAAGCCGGCGTCGCAATCGGCACGGTCGCCTTGCGTCCGCCGACATGGCTGACGACGGTCGGGTTTCCGGTCTTTTCGATGGTCGCCGGCAGGATGTTCATGGCCGGCGAGCCGATGAACTGGGCAACGAACAGATTGCCGGGCTTCTTGTAGAGGTCCATCGGCGTGCCGACCTGCTCGATATGGCCGTCCTTGAGCACCACGATGCGGTCGGCCAGCGTCATCGCCTCGACCTGGTCGTGGGTAACGTAGATCATGGTCGTGTTGGGCATCGATTCCTTGAGCTTGGCGATCTCGATGCGGGTGGCGACGCGCAGCGCGGCGTCGAGGTTCGAAAGCGGCTCGTCGAACAGGAACACCTTCGGATTGCGCACGATGGCGCGGCCGATGGCGACGCGCTGGCGCTGGCCACCCGACATCGCCTTGGGCAGGCGGTCGAGATATTTGGTCAGCTGCAGGATCTCGGCGGCCTGGCGCACGCGGCGGTCGATCTCGGCCTTGTTCTCTTTGCCGATCTTCATCGAGAACGCCATGTTGTCGTAGACGGTCATGTGCGGGTACAGCGCGTAGGACTGGAACACCATGGCGATGCCCCGCTTCGACGGCGGCACGTCGTTCACCACTTCGCCGGCTATTCTGAGTTCGCCGGAGGTGATTTCCTCGAGCCCGGCGATCGACCTCAGCAATGTCGACTTGCCGCAGCCCGACGGGCCGACGAAGACGATGAACTCGCCCGACCTAATATCGAGGTCGATGCCGTGGAGAATGTTCAGATTGCCGTAGGACTTCTTCACTTGTCTTAGCGTGACATCGGCCATTGGTTTCCTCCAGTGATTGGAAATTCAGTCGAGACGCCCGAACCAGGCGCCGTAGCCGCCAAGCTCGATGGAACCGCTGCTCGCCTGCCCCGAAAATCCGTGCCCGGGCAGAGGTTGCAGCGATCGGCCGCCAAGGTCAACCTTGGCCCGCCCGGCTCCCAGATTGAAGACGCAGACGATCTGCTCGTTGCCTGCGCGGCGCGTGAAGGCCACGGTATCTCCCTCACTTTCGATGAAGGTGATGTCGCCCTTGGCCAGCGCCGGATGGGCACGCCGGAAGCTGAGAAAGCGCCGGTAGTGCTCGAGCAGCGAAGCCTCGTCGCCCTGCTGGACATTGACCGCTTGCGCCAAATGCTTGGCCGGCACCGGCAGCCAGGGTTTTGCCTGGGAGAAGCCGCCATTCTTGGCGCCGCCGTCCCACACCATCGGTGTGCGGCAGCCGTCGCGGCCCTTGAATTCAGGCCAGAAGCGGATGCCGTAGGGATCCTGCAAATCCTCGAACCGAAGGTCGGCCTCGCCGAGCCCAAGTTCCTCACCCTGATAGATGCAGACCGAACCGCGCAAGGACATCAGCAGCGCCGAGATGACCTTGAGGTAGGCGGTCGGGTCGGGCTCATTGGCGGCCCAGCGCGAGGCCGGGCGCATTACATCGTGGTTGGAGAAGGCCCAGCACGACCAGCCATCGCTGGCGACCTTGCCGAAGGATTCCAGCACCGAGCGGACCTTGCCCGCGCTGATCTTTTCCGGCGCCAGGAAATCGAAGGAGTAGCACATGTGCACGCGCTTGCCGCCGGCGGTGTAGGCGGCCACCACTTCAAGCCCACGCTGCGAATCGCCGACCTCGCCGACCGCTGCGGTTGCCGGATATTCATCGAGCAGGGCACGGAACCGTTCGAGGAAGCCGAGATTCTCGGGCCGGCTCTTGTCGTAGAGATGGTCCTGGTAGTTGTAGGGGTTGACCGCCGGCGCGGTCTGGTCGTTGCGCTCTTCCGGCGGCAGCGGCGGGTTGTTTTCCAAGCCCTGGCTGTGGAAGTAGAAATTGATGGTGTCGAGCCGGAAACCATCGACGCCGCGCTCCAGCCAGAAGCGGGTGACGTCGAGCAACGCGTCCTGAACCTCGTGGTTGTGGAAGTTGAGGTCGGGCTGCTCGGCCAGAAAATTGTGCATGTAATATTGCTGGCGGCTGGTGTCCCATTGCCAGGCCGAGCCGCCGAAGATCGACAGCCAGTTGTTGGGCGGCGTGCCGTCCGGCCTGGCGTCTGCCCAGACGTACCAGTCGGCTTTCGGGTTGCTGCGGCTCGACCGGCTTTCCTTGAACCACGGGTGGTTGTCGGCGGTGTGCGACAGCACCTCGTCGATCATCACCTTCAAGCCCAACCTGTGTGCCTCGGCGGTCAGCGCGTCGAAGTCGGCCAACGTGCCGAACATCGGATCGACGTCGCAGTAATCCGACACGTCATAGCCGAAATCCTTCATCGGCGACTTGAAGAATGGCGAAATCCAGATGGCGTCCGCACCGAGTGCCGCGATGTAGGGTAGCCGCCCGATGATGCCCTTAAGGTCACCGATGCCGTCGCCGTTCGAGTCCTGGTAGCTGCGCGGATAAATCTGGTAGATCACCGCGCCCCGCCACCAGTCGCGATCGATGGCGAGGTCAGGCTTCGAGCTGGCCTTCAAAGCGGATTGCATCGTCTCAGCCTCCTTTCACCGAGCCGGCAAGCAGCCCGCGGACAAAATAGCGCTGCAGCGAGAAGAACACGATCAGCGGCACGATGATGGTCACGAAAGCCGATGTCGTCAGAATCTCCCAGTCGCCGCCGCGTGAGCCCAACAGCGCGTTGAGCTTGGCGGTCAGCACGATCTGGTCTGCCTCTGTGCCGAGGAAAACCATCGCCACCAGCAGATCGTTCCATACCCACAGGAACTGGAAGATGGCAAACGAAGCCAGCACCGGAAACGACAGCGGCAAGACGATCTTGACGAAGATCTCGAAATCGCTGGCGCCGTCGATGCGCGCCGATTCCATGATTTCGCGCGGCAGGCCGGCAATGTAGCTGCGCAGCAGGTAGATGGCGAAGGGCAGGCCGAAGCCGGTATGCGCCAGCCAGATGCCGAGATAGGTCTTCGACGGCATGCCGAAGAAAGCGCCGACGCCGTTGTAGAGTTTCAACAGCGGGATCAGCGACATCTGCAATGGCACCACCAGCAAGCCGATGATGACCGCGATCAGCAGCGCCCGGCCGGGAAACCGCATCCAGGCCAGCGCATAGGCGGCAAAGGCGGCGATCAGGATCGGGATGACGGTCGCCGGAATGGTGACGGTCAGGGAATTCATGAAAGACCGTCCGATGCCTTCGGAAAACAGCACGGTTTTGTAATTATCGGTGGTGAATTTCGGCGGCGCCGACGAAGCATAATAGACGCGCTGGCCGCGATCGCCTTCGAACGCTTTCGGGGACTGCATGACGAAGCTGCCGTCGGCATTGAGCTGCAAGGTCACGCCGTCGCCGAGATCGGCTGTGGTGCCGGCGGGATACTGCGTCGGTGCCGCCGATTTGATTCCGAAGGCGCTGATGTCGCGCTTGGTGCCGTCGCCGAAGATATTGCCCTCGAGCACGAACTTGCCGTCCTTCTCGACTTGCGCCGAGGCGGGCGGCAGCCGGCCGGCTTCCGTCTGTGTGGAACTGGCGAACGAGTTCCACCAGCCCGAGGCGATGATCTGGTTCTTGTCGCGCAGCGACGAAACCAGGATGCCAAGGGTCGGTATGGTCCAGATCGCGACGAAGATGAGCACGGCGATGTGGACGCCGAAGCGGCTGGCGAAGGAATTTCCGGTCGCGACGGCCATCTCAATGTCCTCCCGTCTCTTTGTTCGCCTGTCGGATGTTCCAGACCATGATCGGAATGACCGCAATCATGATGATGATGGCGATGGTGGCGCCGCGGCCGAAATCGCCGCCGCCGCGGAACATCCAGTCGAACATCAGATTGGCCAGCACCTGGCTGTTCCACTGGCCGTTGGTCATGGTCAGCACGATGTCGAATACTTTGAGCACCAGAATGGTGATCGTGGTCCAGACCACGGCGATGGTGCCCCAGATCTGCGGCACCATGATCTTCCAGAAGATCTGGAACGGATTGGCGCCGTCGATGACGGCGGCTTCCAGCGTTTCCTCGGGGATGCCGCGCAGGGCGGAAGACAGGATGACCATGGCAAAGCCGGTCTGGATCCAGATCAGGATGATCATCAGGAAGAAATTGTTCCAGAACGGCAGCGATATCCAGACCTGCGGCTGGCCGCCGAAATGCTGGATGATGGCGTTGAGGATGCCGATCTGCGTCTGGCCCTCGCCCCGATACTCGTAGATGAATTTCCAGATCACGCTGGCGCCGACGAAGGAGATCGCCAGCGGCAGGAAGATCAGGCTCTTGGCGATCGTGCCCCACCAGATCTTGTCCGTAAGCACGGCGATGATCAGCCCGAGGAAGGTGCAGGCGGCCGGCACCACCGCCAGCCAGATGATGTTGTTGAGGATCGAGTTGCGGAACTCGCGGTCGCCGAACGCCCATTCATAGTTCGCCAGGCCGACGAAACTGATGCCGCCGCGATCGAGGAACGACAGCCGCAGCGTCTCGACCACCGGATAGATCAGGTAAATGGTGAGGATGATCATCGCCGGGCCGACGAACAGCCATGGGCGGACCAACCCTTGCCGGCGTAGATTGTCGATGGCCGCGGCACCGGCGACGCCGCGTGACGGGAATATCAGGTCGACCAGTTTGTTGGCGCCCCAGAAATAGGCGACGCAACCGCCGACGCCGACGATGATGACGAATATGGCCGAGAAAATCTGAGCCGCCATGGGTCCCTCTCCCCCTGCGCATGACCCGACAAGGAATGACCTTGGTGACGGGGACCAGGCGCCGATTCAGTTGTTTGGAGCGCGTCATCGGCGGCTTGCGCACATTGCCGATCGCGCTTCATGTCAATGCGCTCATGACGAAAGGCTGCGGCACGGGCCGCCGTCGGATCCGGGCCGGTACGGTCCGAATCCAGTGCGAGAATGGTTGGTCGTCTACGTGCCAGCCGTCTACTTGATGGCGTCCCAGCTCTTCTGGATGTCGGTGGCGACGTCCTGTGCCGACTTGCCGCCGACCAGGTCGATCATGCCGGTCCAGAAGGCGCCGGCGCCGATCTTGCCCGGCATCAGGTCGGAACCGTCGAAGCGGAAAGTCGAGGCATTGGCGAGGATTTCGCCCTGTTTCTTCAGCGCGTCGCTGGCATAGGCATCCTTGTTGACCGACTTGAGCGGCGTCACGAAGCCGCCCTCGGCCATCCAGATCTCGTGGGCGAGCGGCATCTTCAGGAATTCGATGAACGCGCGCGCACTCTTGCTGTCCTTGGTGATCATCGCCAGCGTACCGGCGCCGAGCACGGGCGTGCCCAGTTCAGGCTTGGCGGCATAGGGCGGGAAGTAGAAGAAGTCCGCGTCCTGGCCGACCTTGGTGCCTTCCGGGAAGAAGGTCGGAATGAACGATGCCTGGTGGTGCAGGTAGCATTTCGGCGGCACCGAAAAGAGGCCCTTCGGGCTGTCGCGGAAGTCGGTCGCCGCAACCGCCTTGGCGCCGCCGTCGACCATCTTGTCGTCGGTCGCGATCTTGCCGAAAATGTCGATGGCGTTGACCACCGCCGGATCGTTGAACGGGATCTCGTTCTTCACCCATTTGTCGTAGACCTCCGGAGGCTGGGTGCGCAGCATCAGGTCTTCGACCCAGTCGGTTGCCGGCCAGCCGGTGGCACCGCCGGAGCCGAGGCCGATGCACCACGGCTTGCCGCCATCGGCGATGATCTTCTTTTCGAGATCGGCGAGTTCTTCCTGGGTCTTCGGCACCTTGTAGCCGGCTTCCTCGAAATTGTCCGGCGAGTACCAGACCAGCGACTTCACGTCGGCCTTGTAAGGGAAGGCGAAGAAGCCCGGCTTGCCGTCCTTGTCCTTGAAGGTGCCGAGATCGACCCATGACTGGCCGGCGCCGTAATTGTCCTTGACCCATTTGGCGGTGTCGTCACCGAGCGGCGTCAAAAGGCCCTTCGACGCCAGGTCCTGGATGAGGCCCGGCTGCGGCAGCACGGCGATGTTCGGCGGGCTGCCGGCCTGCGTGTCGATGACGATCTGCTGCTCGTAATTCTCCGAGGAGGAGTATTTGATCTCGACGCCGGTGGCTTCCGAGAAATAGTCGAGGACGCCGCGCACCAGGCCTTCGTCCTCGCCGCGCCACGGTCCGAAGATCGACAGCGTTTCACCCTTGAGGTCGACTTTCTTGAGCTCTTCGTAGTTCGCCCAGTTGAAGCGCTTGTCTTCGCCGGGCTTGAACTTCAGTTCGGCCTGCGCGGGCGCGTTCAGGGCGAACGTGGCAAACGCAGCACCCAGCAAAAGCATTTTCTTCATCGGTATTCCTCCCAGTGGGTCTCACACACCGGACGGAACCTCCATTCCGCCCGCCGACGCCGCAGGACTGTGACTCAGTCGGAAAGGAACCGCAACCTTTCGAAGAGTCTTCCAAAGCGCTTTGGCTTTTTCGATCACGCCATTGAATCGCGGGGAAGTCAAGAGGCTGGCGAATCAATCGATTTAGGTTCGCGCATTTTCGCCCTAAAAGTGCGTCGCAGCATGCTATTATGGCAGTGCAGCAGCAATTTTTGTTTCAAACATGCCCAAACCGCGTCTATGGTTGGGCTTCGTATGGCTCGGCCCCGGTGGCACTTGGGTCGATTCAATTTAAAAGCGCTTTGAGGGAATGGAGACTTTCGTGAACCTCAAGCAGCTCGCCCACATGCTGGCACTTTCGCAAACCACGGTAAGCCGCGCGCTGAACGGCTATCCCGAGGTCAACGAGGAGACGCGCAGGCGTGTCATGGATGCCGCCAAGCGCCATGGCTATCGGCCCAACCCGAGCGCGCGCCGGCTGGCGACCGGCAAGACCGGCATGATCGGCTATGTCCTGCCGACCGGTGCGTCCGTCGACATCGATCCGCATTTCGTCGAGTTCCTGTCCGGCCTTGGCGACTATGCCCGCTCGCACGAGCTCGACCTTGTGCTGTCGCCGGCCGACGCCGACGACCAGGAGACGACCTACCGGCGCATCGTCGCCAACCGGCAGGTCGACGCTGTTTATATCTCCTCTCCAAGGCCCGCTGACCGGCGCGTGGCGCTGGTCAACACGCTCGGCATTCCCTTCATCGTCCATGGCCGCAGTGAGGGCTTCGATTTCGACTACGCCTTCACCGACATCGACAATGAGGGCGCCTTCCACGAAGCGGCCAGGCTGCTGATCCAGCTCGGTCATCGGCGGCTGGCGCTGATCAACGGTGACGGCCGCGAGACCTTCGCCATCCATCGCGAACGCGGCGTGCGCCGGGCACTCGCCGCGAGCGGACTGACATTGATCGAACGCCATGTCTGCTCGGTCGATATGACCGAGGAGAACGGCTACCGCGCCACCAGGCGTTTGCTGGAAGGGGACGACGCGCCGACGGCGATCGCCTGCTCCAGCCTGATCATGGCGCTGGGCGTCGTGCGTGCGGTGCGCGACCTCGGCTTGAGCATCCCGGGCGACGTCTCGCTGATCGCCCATGACGATGTCTTCCCCTGGCTGAGGCCGGAGAATTTCTCGGTGCCGCTGTCGACGACGCGTTCATCGATCCGTCTCGCCGGCGCCCGTGTCGCCGAGCGGCTGGCGGCACGGATTTCAGGACTGGAGGAGGGCGCGCGAGGCGAGGTCTGGCCGGTCGACCTGGTGGTGAGAGGGTCAGTCGCCGGTGCGCCGGCGTAGCTGGAGATCAAAGCCATGTGCTCTGCGGGATCGAGTTGAGACGCGACACTCACGCCGCATCAATCTCGCCCGACGCCGGCAGTAGCGAGACCACCGCAAGGGGGCCGGATTCCGACATCTCACGCCGCGGATTTGAGGTGGTCGATGAAGGCGCGCAGCTTCGGCAGGACTTGGCGCTTGCCGGGATGATACAGGAAGACGCCCGGCGTCGTGGCGGCGATGCCGTCCAGCACCGGTTCCAGTTTACCTTCGGCTATCGGAGCTTCAGCGATTGGTCGAGGCGTCTGCGCCAGCCCGACGCCCCGCATCGCGGCCCCGAGCAATGTCGGATAATCGTGCGCTATCAGCGGGCCTGAGAGCATCGCCTCGATCGTCTCGTTGCCGTCGACGAAAGCCCAGGGCGCTATGGCGCCATTCGAACGGCGCAAGCGCAGGCAGGCGTGGTTGCGCAGATCGCCGACGCGTTCGGGGCGGCCGTGGCGTTTGAGATAGTCAGGGCTGCCGACGACCACGAACGAAAACGATGGGGTTAGCCGCACCGCGACCATGTCGACCGCAATGAACTGGCCGAGACGGATGCCGGCATCGAACCCGCCGGCCGCGAGATCGACCATCTCGTCGCTCGCGGCGATCTCCAGCTCGATCTCGGGGTAAGCCCGGCAGAACGACGCGATCATCGGCTCCAGGATCAACGGCACGACAGCGCGGGGCACGGACAGGCGCAGCAGACCGGTCGGCCGTTGGCCGATGTCACGCACGGCCTCGCCGGCCGCGACGAGTTCTTCGAAAGCAGGGCCGGCACGATCGAGGAACCGCTGGCCAGGCTCGGTCAAGCCGACGCTCCGTGTCGTGCGGACGAACAGCGCCGCACCCATGCGTGCCTCCAGCGCGCGCACCGCCTGGCTCACGGCGGACGGTGTCACGCCGAGTTGCGCTGCGGCGCGGCGGAAGTTGCGGTGCCTGGCGACAGCCAGGAACGCCTCGATGCCCTCCAGCGCACCATGTCGGACTGTGTAGTTCTGCTTCATAGGTTGTTGTTATTACGCCGGGTAGTCGAATTATGGAAGTGGGCCTAGGTATGAGCTGAACCTAGGAGACATCATGCGATGACCGATGAACTTGAAGGGGTACGCGACCATTATCGCGCGACGGGCCTGACCGAGCGGCTGAAGACGGTGTTGGCTGCCCTCGGCCCGGAGGACCAGCTCCTCACGCCCCAACAATTGGGCGTTCTCGACCAGTTTCACACCCGTGGGCTAGCTGCCACCGCCGAGCTTGCCCAATTGGCGGGGATCGCTGCCGACATGTCGATACTGGACGTCGGCTCGGGCGTCGGTGGGCCGGCGCGCTTTCTGGCTGCGACCTATGGCTGCCGGGTTACTGGCGTGGATCTCAGCGAGCCTTTCGTGGATGCCGCGCGCTATCTGACCGAGCGCACGGGACAGAGCGGGCAGCTGTCGTTCCAGACCGCCAGCGCATTGGAGCTCCCATTCGACGATGGCCGTTTCGACGCGGTGCTGTTGCAGCACGTGGCGATGAACATCTCTGACCGGACGCTGCTCTACAGCGAGATTCGGCGCGTGCTGAAGCCAGGCGGCAGGTTTGCCACATACGACGTCGTGCTGTCTGGAGGCGAGCCGCACTATCCGCTTCCCTGGGCGAGAACGCCGGCGACGAGCTTTCTCCTAACAGCCGGTGCGACGCGCGAGGCGATCGAACCGGCCAGCTTCCGCATGCTGGCATGGCAAGACGACACCGACGCCGCCAAGGCGTGGTTCGCACAGTTGCGCGCGTCGGGGCCGCCGCCTTCGCCCAATCTCGGCGTGGTGATGGGACCGGACTTCGCTGAGCTTGCGGCCAACCTCGGACGAAATCTTATGCAAGGTCGGCTCGGTATCCTGACCGCAGTGTTCGAGGCCGCATGAACCAATTGTCGAGAGGAGGCCAGATGTCCACCGAAGTCCTATTCCAAATCCATCTTGTTCTGGGCTATGTCGCGTGGCTGCTTTGCTTCGCTACATACGGTTTGCCGTGGCTCAGGTCGATGGACCGGGTCGCGGCGCAGCGCGCTGTTGCCGCTCTGCACAGCTTCCGCTTCTTCGGGCTGGTCTTCCTCGTTCCGGGTGTCGTCAGCCCCGATTTGCCTGCCGGCTTTGCCGTGTTTGCTGCCTACGGCGACCTTGCAACAGGAGTGCTGGCCATGCTGGCGCTGCTCACGGTGAGGATACCTCAGCTCTTCTGGGCGCTCGTCGTCGCCTTCAATCTGGTCGGGACGGTCGACCTCATCGTGGACTATTACCACGCCATCCAGGTCGGCCTCCCCCAGCGTGCGGGCGAACTGGGCGCCACCTACGCGATCCCGATCATCTACGTGCCGCTGCTGATGATCACGCACATCGTCGCGTTCTATTTTCTGGTGCGTCCTCCGCAAGCCGCGGCTTGGACTGTCGCAGACTAGTCCTTTGCCGCCGCCGCCTTGATGTCCAGCAGGCCGTAGCCGAAATCATTGTCGCGTCCCTTGGGGCCGAGATCCCTGGCCGTTGCCGCGAGCGCCTTTTCGATGTCGTCGGCCGAGCGATCGGGCGCGGCATGGATGAGATTGGCGATGGCGCCGCTCACGATCGCCGCGGCAAACGAGGTGCCTGTGACCACATCCGAGCCGGCGCCGCTCGGCGCCACCATCTCGACGCCGGGTGCCGAGATGAAGACATAGGCGCCGCGATTGGCCTGCGGCATCAGCCCGTCCTTGGCATCGGTGGCGGTCACCGCGACGACACCATCGAAGGCGGCCGGATAGCCATAGGGCGCCTTCGGCCCGTTGTTACCGGCTGCGGCGACCAGCACCATGCCGAGCGCGCGGGCATTGCGGCAGGCGACGCCGAGCAAATCGTTCTTCGGCCCGACAAAGCTCATATTGATGATGCGCACGTCCTGTTCCGCCGCCCAGTCGAGCGCCGACAGGATGACGTCCATGGTCGACTTGCCGTCCTCGAAGGCGCGGGCGTGATAGATTTTTGCGCCCGGTGCCATGCCTTCCAGCGCGCCGACGCCGGCGATCAGCCCGTCGATCGACGTGCCGTGATCGCGCTTTTCGATCGGCACGTCGGGCATGGCGTCGAACTGCCCGGCAATGACGCCCGAGAGCGCCGGGTTGGTGTCGTCGATGCCGGTGTCGATCACCGCGATGCGGACGTTTTCTCCGTTGGCCTGCTTGGAATCGAGTGCAATGCGGTCGAACGCATAGTTGACGATGCCGGCGGCCTGCTGCAGCGAATAGACGTGATTGGGCTCGCGCCGCTGGGTGCGGCCGTCGGCGGCCAGTTGCGCCAGCACGACGCCGACGGGCCGGCCGTCGGGAATGCCGAAGCGCACCAGTGTGGTGCCAAGCAGCCGCGACTGGCGCTGCGAGCGCACCTGCAGGCCGAAGGAGGCGGCGATCTGCTGGACAGCGCCGGCATCGCCGTCGACGGTCACCAGCACCTCGTCGGGCACGAAATCGCCAACCACCGCGCGCCGCGGCTGAACGGCAATGAGATCGGTCGGCGAGACGATCGGGCCACCGGGCGGGGGGCCGGCTTGAGTGTCGGCCGGCGGCGTCGCCGGTTCGGGCCGTGGCGTCGGCACAGGGGTCGGGGGCGCCGCCGGGTTGGGAAACAGGTCGACGATCAGGGCCGGCAGGAACACCGCGCCGGATTGCGCCGCATCCGATCCGCCCTCTGTGTCGCTGCCATCCTTGGCGCAGTCGGCGCCTGCCGCATTGGTCCCGTCGCGGCAGTCGATTTTCGTCTGGTCGGGATTGGGATCGTTGGTCTGCGCCGACGCGGGCACGGCGACGATTGTCATCGCCGCCGCAAGCATTGCCGCAAATCGAATGACCGCCTCAGCCGCCATCAACCGGTTTCCTTCCCTCGATCACAGTCTCCGTGAAAGCCTGGGCGGCAACAAGGCCGATTTGCCTGGTGTAGTCGGCTGCGTTGGCAGCCGGGATGCCAAGCCGGAACACGCCGTCGGCGGTCGGTCCGCCGACGATCTTCAGCCCGTTGCTGCCGAGGAAGGCGGAAATGTCCGACATCTTCGCATCCGGCTTGAACTTGACCAGGGCGTACGGCATTTTCGCCAGATCGTCTTGCGCGCCGGCAATCTCGAAATCATTGCCCTTTCCGCCGGGTTCGACAAACGACTGCACCATGACCAGCGCCAGCAGAACCGCGGCTGCCGCCCAGGCGACGCCGACCGGCACCGCCATAAAGCGGCCCCAGGCCTGCGCCAGCCAGGACGATCCTGCCGGCTTGCGCGCAGGCCCGGCCTCGGCGTCGAGTGCCTTGGCAAAGCGGCTGAGCGCATCGGCCGGCGGCCGGATTGCTTCGTTGGCGGCCGTGGCGCCGGAGAATTCGGCTTCAGCTTCGCCAAGGGCGGCAAGTGCGGCCGGATCGCTGGCCAGCCATTCCTCGACCGCTTCCAGGTCGGAACCTTCCAGCGAGCCGTTCAGGTAGAACGGCAGCAGCGTTTCCATTTCGTCGCGGCGCGACATCTTTTCAGCGGCGCTCATGGCCACCCCCTGTCGTAACCGGCGGCCTTGAGAGCCTCGCCGAGTTTCTTGCGGGCGTAGAACATCCGGGTCTTGACGGTGGCGACCGGAATGTCGAGCACCTCGCTGATCTCGCTCACCGACTGCCCGTGATAATAGGCAAGATCGATGACGACGCGATGCTCTTCCGGCAAGGCGTCGACGAAGCGCCGCAGGGCGGCCGCCTTGTCTTCCTTCATGGTGACGACTTCCGGCGTGTCGGCGCCGTCGGGCACCGCGGCGGCGGCCTCGTCGTCGATCCAGTCTTCCTTCTTCTTGCGCAGAAAGGACAGCGCCTTGAAACGGGCAATGCCGAGCAGCCATGTCGAGACTTCGGAACGCCCTTCGAAGCCGGGCGCCTGGCGCCACAACTCGAGGAAGACTTCGTTGGCGATATCGTCGGCCATCATTTCCGATCCCGTCTGGCGCGCCACGAAGCGGTAGACCCGCGCGTGGTGACGCATGAACAGGAGCCGCACGGCGGCTCGGTCGCCCTTCGCGACCCGGTCGACAAGCGCGCGATCGGTCTCCGTCGCTGCCGTCATGGCCGGTCGAGCCGCCTGGCTCCTGTCTGCTCTGTCGCTGATCGGCCCAAAAAGGTTCATCCTCCGCCAAGGAATTTTGCGGAGGCTAACCGAAGAGCGCGGAGGTTGCCAGAGGTGCGCCTCTTCCTTCTCCCACAAGGGCAGAAGGGAAGAGCTTCGCGGACCGCTTCTCACTCCAAGAAAGACTTCGCCTTCATCGTCGCGGGCACGGGAACGCCCAGTCGGCTCAGCACCGTCGGCGCCAGCTGCAGCTGGTCGAGTAGTGTGTCCGCATCCGGCCCTTTGCCTTGTCCAAAATAATACAGCGCGAAATCCTGCATCTCGTCGTCATGGCCGCCGTGATGGCCACGATCGGTCTGGCCGTGATCGGCGGTGACGATCACCTCATAGCCGGCTTCGATCCAGCGTGGCAGGAAGGCGGCCAGCATGCCGTCCATCGCATAGACGGCATGGTCCATCTCGTGGCAGTCGTGGCCGAAGCGGTGTCCCATCGAATCCAGCGTGCAGGTGTGCAGGATGCCGTAGTCGATGCCATGGCGTTTCGTCAGCATGGTCAGCGTCGCGAACAGGTCGACATCGCTCGGCGTCATCTGGTTGCGGAGATTGTAACCGGTCATGGTGTGGAAGCGGCCATGCGTGATCGGCCCGCCTGGCTCGTCGAATTCCATGCCCTCCACCAGGTCGAACGGGTAGGCGCGGAAGAATTCCGACCAGTAGGAATGGGTCACCGCCCCCGTCTTGCCGCCTGCCTTGCTGACCTCGGAGAAGATATCGGGCTGCTCGACGCGGAAACGGTTCTCATTGGAGAGAATCCCGTGCACCTGCGGCGAAACCCCGGTGTGGATCGAGGCATAGCAGCAGGCCGAGGTCGACGGCAGCACCGAGCGCATCTTCCAGACCTGCGCCTCGCCCGATTGCACCCAGCCTTCGAGATTGCCCATCAGCCGGCGCCAGTTCCGGTAAGGCACGCCATCGAGGATGATCAGCAGAAGCTTGGATTTGAGCGCCACGGGCTGCTCCATGCGGTTGGCGGTTGAAACGGGAACGCCGTGTGCCGTCCCGGGCACACGGCGTTCTGATAGATGAAATCGGACGATCAGGGTCCGCTCAAGCGTTGAGCCAGCACTCGGCAAGCGCGTAGCCGTCCATCATTTCGCCGATAGGGCTCTTGGCATAGCCGCCGATCTTGTTGGTGGCGGCCGCGTCGATGAACTGGTTGAAGAAGGGCACGATCAGCCCGCCTTCGTCACGCATCATCACTGCCATATCGTGGTAGATCGCCTGGCGCTTGGCCTGGTCGAGCTCGCCGCGCGCGGTAAACAGCATCTTGTCGAATTCCGGCCGCTTGAAGCGCGTGTCGTTCCAGTCGGCGGTCGAGACATAGCCGGTGGAATACATCTGGTCCTGCGTGGCGCGTCCGCCCCAGTAGGAGAGCGAGAAAGGCTGCTTGTTCCAGACCTCCGACCAGTAGCCGTCGCCGGGTTCGCGCTTGATCTCGATCTTGATGCCGGCTTTGGCGCAGGACTGCTGATAGAGCTGTGCGGCATCGACGGCGCCCGGGAAGGCGACGTCCGAGGTGCGCAGCACGATCGAGCCGCTGTGGCCTGATTTCTTGTAGGCTGCCGCCGCCTTGTCCGGATCGAACTTGCGCTGTTCGATATCGGCGGAAAACAGCGGATAGGCCTCGTTGATCGGGAAGTCGTTACCCACCGAGCCATAGCCGCGCAGGATCTTTTCCAGCATCTCGTCGCGGTCCATGGCTAGCTTCAGCGCCATGCGCAGATCGTTGCTGTCGAAAGGTGCGGTGTCGCAGAACATGTTGAACGGATAGTAGCCCTTGCCCGAGACGTTCTCGATGGAAACGCCCGCGATGCGCTTGACCAGATCGACGACCTTGGGTTCGACGCGGTTGATCATGTGCACCTGGCCGCCTTGCAAGGCTGCAAGCCGTGCGGTCGCATCATTGATGACGATGATCTCGACCTGGTCGGCATGGCCGGCCTTGTCGCCAAGCCAGTAATTGGCGAAACGCTCGCCGCCATGGCGCACGCCTGGCTGGTTGACGCTAACCTTGTAGGGTCCGGCGCTGATGCCGGCATTCGGATCGTCCTTGCCGCCATTCGGCTGGATGACGAGATGGTAGTCGGCCATCAGATAGGGGAAGTCGGCATCGGCGTCGCCGAGCGTGACGATGACTTCCTTGCCGCTCGCCTTGACGCCCTTGATGTTCTTGAGGATGCCGAGTGCTCCGGACTTGGACTTCTCGTCCGCATGGCGCTCGATGGTGGCGGCAACGTCCTCCGCGCCGACCGTCTTGCCATTGTGGAACTCGATGCCATCGCGGATCTTGATCGTCCATGTCTTGGCGTCGGCTGAGGCGCCAATCTCTTCGGCAATCAGGTTGACCAGCTTGTTGTCCGGTGTGAGGCGCACAAGATACTCGCCCCAAAGCTTGCCAAAGCTGAAGGTTACCTGGCTGAGATTCAGCGCCGGATCGAGGCTGTTGGTGGATTCCCCGCCCTGCAGGCCAGCCTTGATGATACCGCCCTTCACCGCCGTCTGGGCAAATGCCTTGCCGGCCAGCGCCGGCATCATGGCCGCCGATACGCCGAGCGCGGCGGCGCGCCCAAGAAAGGCACGGCGCGATATCCGGCCGTGACCGGCGAGTTCGGCGAGATAATCGAGTTCAGTTTTCATGTCCTACCCCTGTTTAAAAGTCGTGCGAGCGGCGCTCGTCCCGAAGGACGTGTGGCGCTCTAGTGTTGCATCCGGATGACGGTCGCTGACGCCCCTATGTGGCAGCTTGGTCTGACACAATTTCCAGGGGAAGCGCCTGCCTTTTTCTTCCGGCAGTATTGGTTCCCAGTTTTCCCGGAATTGCTTTAGTTCCCCGCGCTGGCCATGCGCCGTCCCTTGATTGCCTTTTCCAGCCAGCCGATTTCCATCTCTGGAACCGAGGAGAGCAGCAGGTCGGTGTAGGCGTCGAAGGGCGGGCTCAGCACCTTGCCCTTGGGGCCGTAACGCACCACCTCGCCGCGATACATAACCGCGATTGAATCGGCGATCGACTTCACCGTGGCAAGGTCATGCGTGATGAACAGATAGGCGACGTTCTCTTCCTTCTGCAGCTCCAGCAGCAGCTCGAGGATGCCGTGTGCCACCAGCGGATCGAGCGCCGAGGTCACCTCGTCGCAGATGATCAGCTTCGGCTTGGCGGCAAGCGACCGGGCGATGCAGACACGCTGTTTCTGGCCGCCGGAAAGCTCGGCCGGGTAGCGGTCGGAAAATCCCTTGCCCATCTCGATCTTGTCGAGCAGTTCGGCAACGCGTCTGTCGCGCTCACGGCCGCGCATGCCGAAATAAAACTCCAGCGGCCGGCCGATGATGGTGCCGACGGTCTGACGCGGGTTCATCGCCACATCGGCCATCTGGTAGATCATCTGCAACTGGCGCAGATCCTCCTTCGGCCGGTCGGCCAGCCTGTTGGCCAGCGCGCGTCCGTCGAAGGTGACGGTACCCTGTTCGGGTGGCAAAAGTCCCGTGATGGCGCGCGCCAGCGTCGACTTGCCGGAGCCGGACTCGCCGACCACGGCCAGCGTCTGGCCCGGATAGATGTCGACGGATACGTCCTTCAGCACCTTGATATGGCTGCGGCCATAGGCGGCGGTGACGTTCTTCACCGACAGGAACGGCGACGTGCCGGGCTTCTGCTCCTGGTGTTCGATCTCATGCACCGAGACCAGCGCGTTGGTGTATTCCTGGCGCGGCTCCTTGATGATCTGCCTTGTGCCGCCCCATTCGACCAGCCTTCCATGGCGCAGCACCATGATCTCGTCGGAGACCTGGGCGACGACGGCAAGGTCGTGCGTGATGTAGAGCGCAGCGACATGGGTGTCGCGGATGGCGTCCTTGATCGCCGCCAGCACGTCGATCTGCGTCGTCACGTCGAGCGCCGTGGTCGGCTCGTCGAAGACGATCAGGTCCGGCTCGGAGCACAGGGCCATCGCCGTCATCACACGCTGCAACTGGCCGCCCGAAACCTGGTGCGGAAAACGCTCGCCGATGGTTTCAGGGTTCGGCAGGCTGAGCTTCTTGAACAGCGCAACCGCGCGCTTCTCGGCCTCGGCGCGTGTCGCGGTGCCGTGCAGCAGGGTGGCTTCCACCACCTGGTCCATCAGTCTGTGCGCCGGGTTGAAGGCCGCTGCCGCCGACTGCGCGACATAGCAGACCTCGCGGCCGCGTAATTTGCGGAAGCCGTCCTTGCCGCCCTTGAGGATGTCGCGGCCGTTCAGGATCACCTCGCCGCCTGTGATGCGCACGCCGCCGCGGCCGTAGCCCATAGACGACAGGCCGATAGTCGACTTGCCGGCGCCGGATTCGCCGATCAGGCCGAGCACCTTGCCCTTCTCGAGCGTCAGTGAGACATCGTGCACCAGCACGATGTCCTTCGGCGGTTCGCCGGGCGGGAAGACGGTAGCCTCGATGCGCAGATTGCGGATGTCGAGCAGCAGGCCTGACTTCGGTTGCCCGAGCTTCGCTTTGGTGTCGGCCATCACCCGCGTCCTCCCTTGAGGCTTGTCGTCCGGTTGAGCACCCAGTCGGCAACCAGGTTGACGGAAATCGCCAGCAGCGCGATCGCCCCCGCTGGGATAAGTGCGGCCGCGATGCCGAACACGATGCCGTCTTTGTTTTCCTTGACCATGCCGCCCCAGTCGGCGTCCGGTGGCTGCACGCCAAGGCCGAGGAACGACAGCGTCGACAGGAACAGCACCGCGTAGATGAAGCGCAGACCGAGTTCGGAAACCAGCGGCGACAATGCGTTGGGGAGAATCTCGCGGAAGATGATCCAGCCGCTGCCCTCACCGCGCAGTTTCGCCGCTTCGACATAGTCCATGACGTTGATGTCGACGGCGACCGCGCGCGACAGGCGATAGACGCGGGTCGAATCCAGAATGCCCATCACCAGGATCAGCGTCACCAGATTGGTCGGCAGCACCGACAGCACGACGAGACCCATGATCAGCGTCGGGATCGACATCAAGAGATCGACGAGGCGCGACAGCAGCGTGTCGAACCAGCCGCCGAACACGGCCGCCGAGAAGCCGAGAATGGCGCCGAGCGAGAACGACAGCGCGGTGGCCAGCACCGCGATGAACAAAGTGATGCGGGCGCCGTAGATCATGCGCGACAGCAGGTCTCGGCCGAGATTGTCGGTGCCCAGCAAATGGGCAGCCGACATCGGTTCCCAGACGTCGCCGACGATTTCGCCATTGCCGTGCGGCGCGATCCAGGGGGCGAAGACCGCCGCCAGCACGAACAATGCCGTCAGCACGATGCCGATCAGCGCGGGGATGGGGATGCGTTTGATATCGAGCATATCCGCCCCTTATTTCGGATGTCTGAGACGCGGATTGGCGACGATCGCCGCTATGTCCGCAATGATGTTCAGGCTGATATAGACGGCGGCGAAGATCAGGCCGACCGCCTGCACCACCGGCACGTCTCGCTTGGTGACGTGGTCGACCAGATACTGTCCCATGCCCGGATAGACGAAGATCACCTCGACCACGACGACGCCGACGATCAAGTAGGCGAGGTTGAGCATGACGACATTGATGATCGGCGCGATGGCATTGGGGAAGGCGTGCTTGCGGATGACGTTGAAGGCCGACAGGCCCTTCAGTTCCGCCGTCTCGACATAGGCCGACTGCATGACATTGAGGATCGCCGCGCGTGTCATGCGCATCATGTGGGCGAGCACGACCAGCGTCAGCGCCGTCGCCGGCAAGGCGATCGCCTGCATCCGTTCGCCAAAAGGCATGCCGTCATAGACGGTCGAAATGCCGGGGAATATCTGCCATTTCACGGCGAAGAAATAGACCAGCACATAGCCGATGAAGAATTCGGGAAACGAGGTCGAGGCCAGCGCCAGCCCGGAGATCAGCTTGTCGACCCAGCCATTGCGGTAGCGCACCGCGATCAGGCCGAGGATGATCGCCAGCGGCACGGCGACGATCGCCGCCCAGAAGGCGAGGAACAGCGTGTTCCACAGCCGTCCCTTGATCGACGTGGCGATGTCCTGCCCGCTCGACATGGCCGTGCCGAGATCGCCGGTCAGCACGCCGCCCAGCCAATGAAAATACCTGAGATAGGCTGGCTGGTTGAGTCCGAGCTGCTCGCGCAGATTGGCAAGCGACTCCGGCGTCGCCGACTGTCCGAGAATGGCTTGCGCGACGTCGCCGGGCAGGATCTGGGTGCCGGCGAAGATCAGGACCGAAACGGCCAACAAGAGCAGAATGCCCAGCGCAACGCGCTGGGCCACCAGTTTCAAGATGGGTGAGGACATATCCGCAAGGCCAAGCTCAGGCTTCGAGCCAGCACTTCGCCAGCGCGTAGCCGTTCATCAGCTCCTGATGCGGATCGTCGACCCAGCCGCCGACCTTGGCGCCGGTAGCGTCGATGAACTGGTTGAACATCGGCAGGATCAGGCCGCCCTCGTCTCGTACCAGGACAGCCATGTCATGATACATCTGCTTGCGCTTGGTCTCGTCGAGCTCGGCGCGCGCCGCCAGCACCATCTTATCGAAGTCAGGACGCTTGAAACGCGTGTCGTTCCAGTCGGCGGTCGACAGATAAGCGGTGGAGTACATCTGGTCCTGGGTCGAGCGGCCGCCCCAGTAGGACGCGCAGAAGGGCTGCTTGTTCCAGACCTCGTTCCAATAGCCGTCGCCGGGCTCACGCTTCAGCTCGATCTGAATGCCGGCCTTGGCCGCGCTCTGCTGGAACAACTGCGATGCATCGACGGCGCCCGGGAAAGCGACGTCCGAGGTCCGCAGCAGGACCGCGCCGTCGTGGCCGGACTTCTTGAAGTGGAACTTGGCCTTGTCGGGATCGTATTTGCGCTGCTCGATCTCGGTAAACAGCGGATAGGACGCATTGATCGGGAAGTCGTTGCCGAGCGAACCGTAGCCGCGCAGGATCTTGTCCAGCATTTCCTCGCGGTCGATGGCCAGCTTCAGTGCCATGCGCAAATCGGCGTTGTCGAACGGCGCCGTGTTGCAATGCATGATGAACACGTAGTGGCCAGGACCCGCGTGGTTGCGGATGGTGACGCCCGGCAGGCGCTTGATCAGGTCGACGATCTTCGGCTCGACGCGGTTGATCACGTTGACCTGGCCGCCCTGCAGGGCGGCCGTGCGCGCCGTCGCATCGTTGATGACGATGATCTCGATCTGGTCGGCATGGCCCATCTTGTCGCCCTGCCAGTAATTGGCGAAACGCTCGCCGCCATGGCGCACACCGGGCTCATTGGTCGTGACCTTGTAAGGACCGGCCGAGATGCCTGCGTCAGCCTTGTCCTTGCCGCCATTTGGTTGGACGATCAGGTGATAGTCGCTGAGCAAATAGGGCAGATCGGCATTGGCCTCCTTCAGCGTCAGCACGACTTCCTTGCCGCTGGCCTTGATGGTCTCGATACCTTTCATGTAGCCGAGCGCGCCGGATTTCGACTTCTCGTCGGAATGGCGCTCAAGTGTGGCGGCCACGTCCTCGGCGGTCACTGTCTTGCCGTTGTGGAATTCGACGCCGTCGCGGATCTTCAGCGTCCACACCTTGGCGTCGTCCGACGAGCCGATCTCCTCGGCGATGCGGTTCTCGAGCTTGCCTTCCGGCGAAAGCTCGACAATCAATTCGCCCCACATCTTGCCGAAGGCGAACGGCACCTGAGTCATGAACAGTGCCGGATCAAGGCTGTTGGTGGATTCGCCGCCGACAAGTCCGGCCTTCAGTGTGCCGCCCTTGACCGGGCCTGCCGCGCGTGCAGCGCTTGAAAGCAGCGAGTTGGCGAAGGGCGCGGAGATACCGAGCGCCGCCGCCCGGCCGAGAAAATCACGACGGCTCAGTTTGCCCGACGCGACACGCCGGCTAAGAAATTCCAGTTCGTTCGACATTTTGAGTTCCTCACTCTGTTGGTTCGACTCTGCGGTCGTTTTTCTTGTTTCTTGTGAGGAGAATAATGACCGCAAGGGAAAGCGGTAAGCAAGACCGAATGCGACATGCCGTGGCGTAAATCGTACGTCGCAATTGGACCAATGAAATCGGCATTCAAAGAAGCGCGCGCGGCACCTTCTCCTCGAAATTGCGCTCGAAGACGAGGGTTTCGTCCTCATAGGCCTCGATTCTGGCGCTGACGATGAAGTTTTGCGCGTCCGATCGCATTTCGGCTGTCGTTTCGGTGCGTACTGACCATCCGTTTCGCGACAGGGTCTGCGTCCAGTGCGTCTTCCCCGAGGCCGACAGCGGATCGTCGGGATGGATCGTCCAGGTCTCGCGGGCGATGCTGCCATTGGCGAGGCCATGGGCGAGATCACGCACCTCGCCGAAATCGTCAACAATGGAAAGCGTCACCATTCCGGTCTTCTCATCACGATCGACATGGCGCTCTGAATTGGCGGCGCGGATCGTCTCTGTTGCCCAGGGGGTGGCACCTTCCGGCTCGGCGAACGTTACTTCGTCGCCTGTCGCCAGCGGCCGCAGCGGCAAATTGAGCGTCGCCGTCGACAAGGTGAGCTGGACCGGCTCCGGCGACGGCCAGATGGCAGGCCAATAGGCGTTCGAAACGGCAACACGCAGCCGGTGGCCGGCCGGCACACGATAGGCGCATTGATCGAGCACGAGGCGCACCGAGACGGTTTCGCCCGGCACCAGCGCCTCGGGGAATTCGTGCGAATTGCGGTGCGTCAGATTGAGCACGCCATAGGAGATCAACTCCGAGGCGCCGTCGGGATGCACATCGCAAAGCCGGACCGCGATGTTGGCCTGCGGACGATCAGAGGACAGCCGCAGCTCGACCTCCGGCGCTCCGACGATGTCGATCGGCTCGCTGAGTTCCGGCTGGTCGAAACACACCGACAGCGCATCGTCGGGGCGCTGGTCGCCGGGCAGTTCGGGGCCGAAGGTGAAGGGAAAATACTCGCCGCCGGCCAGGCCGCAGCTTTGCGGAGAGGCGATGATGGCGGGTTTTTCCGTTGAGGGGATCAGATCGACTGTTTGCGTCTGGATGGTTGGCGAGGGCCATTCCTGCTCCGCCACCCAACGGCCGGGACGCTCGGGGTGCCAGCGCGCCGGACGCACGCTGTCCATGACATAGGCGCGGTAGGCCGGGTCCGCCTCGACGCCGGTGTCGACACCCTTCAGCCAGCGGTCCCACCAGCGCAAGGCCTCCTGCAGGAAGCCGATGGCAGGCTTGGGCCCGGCGTAGTGCGGGTATTTGTGGATCCATGGCCCGACGATGCCCTTGACCGGGGCTTGGATGTTGGTCGCCAGATGCGAGACGGTGTTGCGGTAGCCGTCATGCCAGCCGCCGATCGACAGCACGGCGGCTTTGACAGCGGAAAAATCCTCGCAGATCGAGCCGCGCTTCCAGTAGGCATCACGGTGCTGGTGTTTCAGCCACAGCGGCGCCAGGAAGGATTGGTTCTCCAGCCGGGTCAGCCACAGATCGCGCCATCGGTTGTCGCCGGCCAAAAGCGGATCCGGCGGCCGCGACGAGTAGGACAGCATGGTCGAGGCCCAGCCGAAATTCTCGATCAGCAGGCAGCCGCCCTTGTAGTGGATGTCGTCGGCATAGCGGTCGACGGTCGAGCACAGGCTGATCACCGCTTTCAGCGCCGGCGGCCGCTTGGCCGCCACCTGCAGGCAGTTGAAGCCGCCCCAGGAAATGCCCATCATGCCGACATTGCCGTTGCACCAGGGCTGGCTTGCCGCCCAGGCGATGACGTCGCAGGCGTCCTGCAATTCCTGCTCGGAATATTCGTCGTCCATCAGCCCTTCGGAATCGCCATTGCCGCGCATGTCGACGCGGATCGAAGCATAGCCGTGGCCGGCGAAATAAGGATGCGTCAGCTGATCGCGAAAGATGGTGCCGTCGCGCTTGCGGTAGGGCAGATGCTCTAGGATGACAGGCACCGGATCGTCGCCCGCATCCTCCGGCATCCACACCCGCGCCGACAGGCGGCAGCCATCCGGCATGACGATGCCCATATCCGGGAATTCGACGATTTTGCGGGCAAATTCGGTGACGGTTTTCATGGCATGCTCCAGGATCGCCAGATGATGGAACCTGCCGTGCCGCGTCGTGGGCCAGCCAACGAATTCGGCTGGTCAATCCGCGTCAGTTCAGCGGGATATCGTTATCGTCCTTGTTCGCCTGATAGATGTTGGACAATTCATCGTAGCGCGCCGAAATCGCGCCGATACGGGTCTCCAGCCGTCGCCGCTCTGCCTCGGGCAACGCTCGCACCAGCCTGCGGATAGAAAAGCTCTTCCAGTAGGCATTCTCGGCATTGTAGCCGCCGGGATCGAGGGTGAAGACCTCTTTCAGGATCTTCAGGTCGTGCGGGATGGCGAAGCTGTCGCGCGAATCCTCGTGGCTGAACAGATAGTAGAAATTGTCGAAGCCGGTCCAGGTGATCGCCGACAGGCACAGCGAGCAGGGTTCGTGCGTGGCGATGAAGATGGCGTCTTTCGTATCGACGCGCTCAGCCCTGGGCATTTCGTAGAAGCGCTTCAGGCAGTGGACCTCGCCATGCCAGAGCGGGTTTTCCATCTCGTTGTTGGTTTCAGCCAGCACCAGCGAACGGTCGTCCTTGCGCAGGATCGCCGCGCCGAACAGCTTGTTGCCATAGGTAACGCCGTCGGCCGTCTTCGGCACGATGTCGTGCTCGATCACATCGAGCAGGCGGTCGATCAGTGAAATATCGGTCACAGGAGGCTCTCGTTGGGCAAGTGGATCTCGTAGGCGTGCGAGAAATGGAACTCTTCGAGATTGGAGCCATCGCCGCCACGGTCGACGATCAGGAAGTCCTGAGCCTCGCCGAGCGGCGTCAGCACGCCATGCCAGAGATTGCGCCGGTAATTGATGCCTTGTCCGGGTGCGGTGATGAAGGCATGCGGCTCGCCCGGCCCCTGCTCCCCGTCATGGCAGACGACGACCAGGAAGGGGCGCGGCGAGAGCGGGATGAAGGCCTGGCTGCCGAAGGGATGGCGCTCGACCATGCTCAATTTCAGGGGCAATTCGTAGGGTGTGCCGCGCACCATCGAGATCAGCACGCGGGCGTTCGGACCGGTTGCTTCGGCGGTAGCCAGATCATGATAGCGCTCGGCCCTGCCGCCATTGATCGGGTAGTGGTTGTCGCCGCCCATGTCGATGACATCGCCGAAGGGGGCAAAGCCCTCGCGGGTCAGCGGCCGCGCGACGATACGGGTCACAGCGCGCGCCTTGCGATGCCGGCGCCGCCGAGCTTGGCGTGCCGGTTGACGTCCTTGTAGAGCAGATAGCGGAATTTACCCGGGCCACCGGCATAGCAGGCCTGCGGGCAGAAGGCGCGCAGCCACATATAGTCGCCGGCCTCGACCTCGACCCAGTCCTGGTTGAGGCGGTAGACGGCCTTACCCTCCAGCACATAGAGACCGTGCTCCATGACATGGGTCTCGGCGAAGGGAATGACCGCGCCGGGTTCCAGCGTGACAATGGTCATGTGCATGTCGTGGCGCAAATCTGCCGGATCGACGAACCGCGTCGTCGCCCAGCGGCCTTCGGTGCCGGGCATCGGCGTTGGCGCGATCTCCTGCTCATTGGTGAAGAAGGCTTCCGGCACATCGAGACCGTCGACCACCTCGTAAGCCTTGCGAATCCAGTGGAAGCGCACGGCGGCCCTGCTTTCGTTGCGAACCGTCCAGCCGCTGGCCGGCGGCAGGAAGGCAAAGCCGCCGGGCCGCAACACATGCGTCTTGCCGGCAAGCAGAACCGTCAGTTCGCCTTCGACCACGAACAGAGCGCCTTCGGCGCCGGCATCGGGTTCCGGCCGATCGCTGCCGCCGCCGGGCGCGACCTCGACAATGTATTGCGAGAACGTCTCGGCAAAACCCGATAGCGGTCGCGACAAGATCCAGACGCGGGTTTCGTCCCAGAACGGCAACGCACTGGTGACGATGTCCTGCATCACACCCCGGGGAATGACGGCATAGGCCTCGGTGAAGACGGCGCGGCCGGTCAGAAGCTCGTTCTGGCCGGAATGACCGCCATGTGGCGCGTAATAGGTTCGCTCGGGCATCCTGATCGTATCCATGGTTTCAAACCTATTGCGGAAGCATGTCCTTGAGGCGGAGCAGCGCGATGCGCTCGACCTGTTTGCAGGCGGTCTCGAATTCGACGCCGCGGCTGTTGCCGATGCGCGCCTCGAACTCCGCCAGGATTTCCTCCTTCGTCTTGCCCTTCACCGCGATGATGAAAGGGAAGCCGAAGGTGGTGACGTAGGCGGCGTTGAGCTTGGAAAACAGTTCGCGCTCCTTGTCGGTCAGCGCGTCGAGGCCGGCCGAGGCCTGTTCCCTGGTCGATTCCGCCGTCAGCCGTTTGGCCTTGGCCAGCTTGCCGGCAAGGTCGGGATGGGCGTTGAGCACCGAAAGCCGTTCGGTTTCGCTGGCGGAGCGGAAGATACGGCAAAGCGCATTGTGCAGGCCGCCCGAAGTGTCATGCGCCGGGCCTAGTTCCAGTTCGTAGGCGCGTTCGGCGATCCAGGGCGAATGCTCGAACACGCCGCCGAAAGTGTGGACGAAGGTCTCGAATTCCATCTTCGATGGACGGAGTGCCGCCGGTTGATAAGGATTGACCTCTTGCCAGTGCTTGGCGATGTCGATGCGCCTCGCCAGCCAGACCTTGTCGTGCGACTTCACATAGTCGACGAAGCACTTCAGCGCCGCCACCCGGCCCGGCCGCCCGACGAGGCGGCAGTGCAGGCCGATGTTCATCATGCGTGGCCGGCCGGCCTTGCCCTCGGCATAGAGCGTATCGAAGCTGTCCTTCAAATAGGCAAAGAACTGGTCGCCCGAGTTGAAACCTTGCGGCGTGGCGAACCGCATGTCGTTGGCGTCGAGCGTATAGGGGATGATGAGCTGCGCGCCGCCCTCATGCTCGAACCAGTACGGCAGCTCGTCGTCATAGGTGTCCGACACATAGTCGAAGCCGCCTTCTTCCGCCACAATCCGCACCGTGTTGATCGATGTGCGACCCGTATACCAGCCGGTCGGGCGCGCGCCGGTCACTTCGTAGTGCAGCTTGATCGCCGCCTCGAGGTCGCGGCGCTCATCCTCGGCGCTGTGGTCGCGGTAGTCGATCCATCTTAAGCCGTGCGAAGCGATCTCCCAGCCGGCGTCCTGCATGGCCGCTACCTGATCCGGCGAACGGGCGAGCGCTGTGGCGACGCCGTAGCAGGTGATCGGCACTTGCGACTCGGTGAACAGCCGGAGCAGCCGCCAGAAGCCGGCGCGGGCGCCGTATTCGTAGATGGATTCCATGTTCCAGTGGCGTTGACCCACCCAGGGTGCCGCGCCGACGATTTCCGACAGGAAGGCTTCGGACGCCTTGTCGCCATGCAACACGCAGTTTTCGCCGCCTTCCTCGTAATTGACGACGAACTGCACGGCGACATGTGCACCGCCAGGCCATTTCGGGTCCGGCGGATTGGCTCCGTAGCCACGCATGTCTCTGCTGTAACGCATCGTCCCTCCCGCCGGGCACGGCCCGAAGTATGATCAGAATATCGAAAGGGTGCTTCTCGCATTCCCCCGAAAATTTTTGAAAGTGTTTTTGTCGCACTCCGCTCGACCGGGACTTATGCATCGCCTTTAATTGGCGCACAATTCACTGTTGATACTTGACCGTACCGGGCCAATTCGCTCGTACCGGAAATGGGAGGCGGCCAATGGCAGAAACGTCGAAAGCCGACGGCGGGCGTCTGACGACCCATGTCCTCGACACGGCGACCGGCAAGCCGGCGGCGGGACTGTCGATCGCGCTCTATCACCTCGAGGGCAAGGCGCGGACACATCTGAAGACCGTTCTCACCAATGCCGACGGCCGTTGCGACAAGCCGCTGCTCGCCGGCGCGGAGTTCCGCACCGGCGAATACGAACTGGTCTTCGCCGCCGGCGACTATTTGCGCCAGCAGGGGTTGAGCCTGCCGAAACCCGCCTTTCTCGATGTGATACCGATCCGCTTCGGCATGGCCGAGCCTGTGCACTATCATGTGCCACTGCTGGTCTCGCCCTACGGTTACTCGACCTACAGGGGGAGCTGAGGCATGACCAAAATTAGCATCCGCAACGAAATCCGCTTCATTCTCAATGGCAGGGATGTGGCGCTTTCGTCCGTGGCACCCGACGCGACCTTGCTCGACTGGCTGCGGCTCGACCGTTCGCTGCGCGGCACCAAGGAAGGGTGTGCCGAGGGAGACTGCGGTGCCTGCACCGTGCTGGTCGGCAAGCTGTCGGAGGGCGGCTTGGTCTATGAAAGCGTCAATGCCTGCATCCGCTTCCTCGGCTCGCTCGACGGCACCCATGTCGTGACGGTTGAGCATCTGCGCGGTTCACCCGGCCAGTTGCATCCGGTGCAGCAGGCGATGGTCGATTTCCACGGCTCGCAATGCGGCTTCTGCACGCCAGGCTTCGTCATGTCGCTCTATGGCTTGTGGATGAAGTCGCCTGATCCCTCGAACGCGGATGTCGAAAAGGCTTTGCAAGGCAATCTCTGCCGCTGCACCGGCTACGAGGCGATCATGCGCGCCGCGCAGGCCATCTCCAGCTACGGCAAGGCGGCAAAGGACCCGCTGGCCACGGAACGCAAGGCGATCACCGCGAGGCTCGAGGCCATGCGTGACGGCGCCCGGGTCGAGATCGGAACCGGCAAGGCGCGGCTGGTCGTGCCGGCCGATGTCGACGATTTCGCCGCCGTGCTGGACAAGGAACCCGGCGCTACCATCGTGGCCGGCTCGACCGATGTCGGCCTGTGGGTGACCAAGCACATGCGCGATATTTCACCGGCCATTTTCATCGGCGATCTCGACGGGCTTTGCACCATCTCGGAAGACAAGGGCGTCATTTCGATCGGCGCCGGCGTCACCTACACTGACGCCTTCGCGACATTGGCGAAGCGCATCCCGGCGTTGGGGCCATTGTTCGATCGCATCGGCGGCGAACAGGTGCGCAACATGGGCACCATCGGCGGCAACATCGCCAACGGCTCGCCGATCGGAGATACGCCACCGCCATTGATCGCACTTGGCGCAAGTCTCACCTTGCGCAAGGGCAAGAAGCAGCGGACGATCCCGTTGGAAACCTTCTTCATCGCCTACGGCAAACAGGATCGACAGCCGGGTGAATTCGTCGAGGCGGTGCATGTGCCGGTGCCGGCCAAGGAAACGAAGTTTGCCGTCTACAAAATCACCAAGCGTCGCGACGAGGACATTACCGCGGCCCTTGGCGCGTTTTTCCTGGATCTGGCCAAGGACGGCACGGTGGCCGACATTTGCATCGCCTATGGCGGCATGGCAGCGACACCTAAACGGGCCCTCGGTGTCGAGCACGCCCTGCTCGGCAAACCCTGGACGGAGGCCACGGTCGAGGCGGCCATGGCCGAATACGCCAATGATTTCACGCCGCTGACCGATATGCGGGCAAGCGCCGAATATCGGGCGCTGGCGGCAAAGAACCTGCTGTTGCGTTTTTTTGCCGAGACCAGCGGCACCAAGGCGCCATTCCAGGTCTCACGGCACGAGGCGGCGTGATGCATATCAGCGCCAGCAAACCAATAGCGTCCTTCTCCCCGTTCACGGAGAGAAGATACCGGCAGGCAGATGAGGGGCGGCGCCGTCGTCGATCGGTATCTGCAAACCAGTCACGGTCAGCGTCGCCCCTCATCCGACCCTTCGGGCCACCTTCTCCCCGTGAACGGGGAGAAGGGAAAAGAGGCACTCGATGAACAAGCACGCTGCCCCCAACCTCAAGGCTGAAAAGATCGCTGGCGGCGTCGCCACCGATCAGCGCCACGATTCCGCGCACAAACATGTCAGCGGTACCGCCGTCTACATCGACGACATGCCGGAACCATCAGGCACGCTGCATGGCTGCCTAGGGCTTTCCGGTGCCACGCATGCCACCATCACCAGCATGGATCTCTCGGCGGTGCGTACAGCGCCCGGCGTTGTCGACGTGCTGACGGCCAGTGACGTGCCGGGCGAAAACGACATTTCGCCGACCGGCCGCCACGACGAGCCGGTGCTTGCTGACGGCAAGGTGCAATTCTACGGCCAGCCTATCTTCTGCGTTATTGCGCAAACTCGCGAGCAGGCGCGCCGCGCCACAAGATTGGCAAAGGTCGAATACAAGGAATTGCCTTTCGTCACCGACATCGGCGCGCTCGATCCGAAGAAGGACAAGCTCGTCACGCCGCCTCTCACCCTGAAGCGCGGCGATGCCGCTACGGCGATCCGTCAGGCGCCGCGCCGGCTAAAGGGAAAAATGCGCATCGGCGGCCAGGAACACTTCTACCTCGAAGGCCATATCGCCATGGCCGTTCCTGGCGAGGATCAGGACGTCACCATCTATTCGTCGACCCAGCATCCAAGCGAAGTCCAGCACATGGTCAGCCATGCGCTCGGCGTGCCGAGCAATGCCGTCACGGTGGAAATCCGCCGCATGGGAGGCGGCTTCGGCGGCAAGGAAACGCAGGGAAATCAGTTTGCCGCATTGGCCGCGATCGCCGCGAAGAAGCACCATCGCGCCGTGAAAATCCGGCCCGACCGCGACGACGACATGATCGCCACCGGAAAGCGTCATGATTTCCTCGTCGATTACGAGGTCGGCTTCGATGACGAGGGCAACATCCTCGGCGTCGATTTCATGTTCGCGGCGCGCTGCGGTTTTTCGTCGGACCTTTCCGGCCCGGTAACCGATCGCGCGCTGTTCCACTGCGACAACACTTATTTCTGGCCGGCGGTGCATGCGCAGTCGGCGCCGCTCTACACCAACACCGTGTCGAACACCGCCTTTCGTGGTTTCGGCGGCCCGCAAGGCATGGTCGGCGCCGAGCGCGTCATCGACGAGGTGGCCTTTGCCGTCGGCAAGGATCCGCTCGAAATCCGCAAGAAGAATTTCTACGGCACCAGTCGCGAGGGGGGCCGCAACATCACGCCCTACCACCAGACGGTCGAGGACAACATCATCCAGCGCATCGTCGCCGAGCTTGAGCAAAGCGCGAGCTATGCGCGGCGGCGGCGTGAAATATCGGCCTTCAATGCCAACAGCCGTTTCATCAAGCGGGGCCTGGCTCTGACGCCGGTCAAGTTCGGCATCTCGTTCACCGCCACGCATTACAATCAGGCCGGCGCGCTGGTGCATGTCTACACCGACGGTTCGGTGCACCTGAACCATGGCGGAACCGAGATGGGGCAGGGCCTCTACGTCAAGGTGGCGCAGGTGGTGGCGGAAGAGTTCCAGATCGATCTCGACCAGGTGAAGATCACCGCGACAACGACCGGCAAGGTGCCGAACACTTCGGCTACGGCAGCGTCGTCCGGCTCCGACCTCAACGGCATGGCGGCGCAGAATGGCGCGCGCCAGATCAAGGATCGGCTGACCGATTTCGCCGCCGAAAAATATCAGGTGCCGCGTGATCAGGTGCTGTTCCTGCCCAACCGGGTGCGCATCGGCAACCAGGAAATCGCCTTCGCCGACCTCGTCAAGCAGGCCTATATGGCCCGCATCCAGCTGTCGGCGGCTGGTTTCTACAAGACGCCGAAAATCCACTGGAACCGCGACAAGGGCGAGGGCCGCCCCTTCTATTATTTCGCCTATGGCGCCTCGTGCTCGGAAGTCTCGGTCGACACGCTGACCGGCGAATACATGGTCGAGCGTACCGATATTCTCCATGACTGTGGCCGCTCGCTGAACCGGGCGATCGATATCGGCCAGATCGAGGGCGGCTTCATCCAGGGCATGGGCTGGCTGACGACGGAAGAACTGTGGTGGGACGCCAAGGGCCGGCTGCGCACGCATGCGCCGTCGACCTACAAGATCCCGCTCGCCTCCGACCGGCCGAAGATCTTCAACGTCACCTTGGCCGACTGGCCGGAAGCCGGCGAGCCAACCATCCACCGCTCCAAGGCGGTCGGCGAGCCGCCGTTCCCGCTCGGCATGTCGGTGCTGCATGCGCTATCGGACGCGGTGGCCAGTGTCGCCGACAACAGGATCTGCCCGCGCCTCGATGCTCCGGCGACCCCGGAGCGGGTTCTGATGGCGATCGAGCGGCTGAAGAAGGAGGCCGGCGCCTGAATCCGGCCCCAGGGTCGGCAATGCGTGCAATCCGGGCCGAAAAAACCTATATTTCCCATTCGGGAACGTGAACCATGAACTCGAAAGTGCAAAGCCTGAAAGCCTTTCTCGCCAGCGCCGGTCGGGTTGCCCTGGTCGAAGTGGCCGGAACAAAAGGCTCGACGCCACGCGAGAAGGGCGCCTTCATGCTCGTCTCGCAGACGGCGATCTTTGGCACCATCGGCGGCGGTCAGCTCGAATATATGGCAATCGACAAGGCCAGGCAGATGTTGGGCAAAGAAGTCCGCATCGAGGTTGACGAAGTCTGCGCTATCCTAGACGTCCCGCTGGGTCCCGAGATCGGCCAATGCTGCGGCGGGCGCGTCGAAGTCTTGATCCGGCTCGTCGATGCTGCGCTTGCCGGCGACCTGGTTGCGGCCGCGGAAGCCGAGGAGGCGCACCTGCCGTACGTCTACATCTTCGGTGGCGGCCATGTCGGCCAGGCGCTGGCATCGGCGATCGCACTTCTTCCCGTGCACGGCATCGTCATCGAGACGCGGGCCGAAGCACTGGAAGGCATGCCCGAAACCATCGAGACACGGCTGACAGCTATGCCGGAAGCGATGGTGCGGAATGCCCCCGCCGGCGCCGCCTTCGCCATCCTTACCCACGATCATGCGCTGGATTTCCTGATCGTCGCGGAAGCGCTGAAACGCGGTGACACCGCCTATGTCGGCATGATCGGCTCGAAGACCAAGAAAGCGACGTTCAGGACTTGGTTCCTGAAATCGGCGGACGGCAGCCAAGCCGAGTTTGCCCGCCTCGTCTCGCCAATTGGCGGCGACACCGTCAAGGACAAGCGCCCTCAGGTCATCGCGGCGCTGGCTGCGGCCGAGATCATGACGGCGCTGGTCAATCACAACGCAGCCTTTAATGCCGACCATCAAATTCCGCATGGCAGGGTGATGGCAGGCTAAGCTGCGCCGCAGCTAAACCGGCCGTTTCAAACCCAGATGGTCGCGCAGCGTGCGGCCCTGGTATTCCGTCCGGAACAGGCCGCGCCGCTGCAACTCCGGCACGACGAGCGTGGCAAAGGCATCGAGTTCCCCAGGGAAATATGAGGGCATGACGTTGAAACCGTCGGCCGCGCCACCCTCGAACCGCGCCTGCAGTTCGTCGGCGACTTGGGCCGCTGTGCCGACGATGCGCCAATGGCCCCGCGCGCCGGCAAAATGCCGGGCGAGCTGGCGGATGGAGAGGCCGTCGCGGCGCGATTGCTCGATGACCAGCGCTTGCCTGCTCTTCATCCCCTCGCTCTCCGGCAGTTCCGGCAGTGGCCCATCGATCGGATAGCGCCACAGATCGGAGATGCTGAGATAGCTGGACAGCAGCGCCACGCCGACATCGTCGGGGATCAGCTCCTGCAATTCCTCGTATTTTTCACGGGCCTCCGCTTCGGTCTCCGCCACCACCGGTGCGACGCCCGGCATGATCTTGATGTCGTCCGGCTCGCGCCCGTAGGCCGGCAGACGTCCTTTGAGATCGTCATAGAAGGCCTTGGCTTCCTCGAAGGTCTGCGCCGCCGTGAACACCACATCGGCGGTGCGGGCGGCAAGGTCGCGGCCGACATCCGAGGCGCCGGCCTGAACCATCACCGGCGCGCCCTGCGGCGAGCGCGGCAGGTCGAGCGGATCGCGAACCGAAAAGCTCTGGCCGTTATGGCCGGAAGCCTTGCCGTGCCACAAGCCGGTCACCACCTCGGCAAACTCGCGCGCCCGTTCGTAGCGGTCGGCATGGGGCTTGAGGCCCGTCGCGCCGAAATTGGCTGCTTCGATGGGGGCTGGCCGAGGTGACCAGATTCCAGCCGGCCCGGCCGCCGCTCAGATGGTCGAGCGACAGGAAGGTTCGTGCCAGCCCATAGGGCTCGTTGTAGCTTGTCGACGCTGTCGAGACGAGGCCGATGCGGCTGGTCTGGACGGCGAGCGCCGAGAGCAGGCTGATCGGCTCGAAACCGATCGAGCGCGACGTCTGGCTGGCAATGCCGATATTGGCTTCACGCAGGCCGGCGGCGTCCTCGCAGAACACCATGTCGAACTTCGCCGCCTCCGCCGTGCGCGCCAGCTGGATGTAATGATCGATGTCTATGCCGGCGGTGACGTGCGCCTTGGGGTGGCGCCAGGCGGCGATGTGATGACCTGTCGCCCACAGAAAGGCGCCGAGCTTCATCTGGCGAGCGGTCATCGGTCACCTCCGCCGGCAAGCCCGAGATGCGAGCGCAACGTTTTTCCGCGATAGCTTTCTCGAACCAGGCCACGCCGCCGTAGTTCCGGCAGAACCAAGCCGACGAAATCGTCGAGCGCAGAAAGCTGTTCCGGCATCAGGATGTTGAACCCGTCGCAGCCTCTCGCCCGGAATTCCTTTTCCAGCCTCTCGGCGACGGCAGCCGGCTTACTATCGGCGATAAGCGCGACGTTCGTCAGCACTTTCACAGCATCGGGAGTGCGTCCGCACGCCGTGACACGGCGCCTGATATCGTCATAGCGTTCGGTCGCGCCCTCCACCAGTCCGCCGTCCAGCAGGATGACATCGGCGGTGCGAGTGGCAATATCGAAGTCGGATTCCTGCAGGCCCGACAAGACGAGCACTGGCGTATCCTGCGGCGACCGGGCGACGTTCAGCGGTCCGCGCACGGAAAAGAATTCGCCCTTGTGCTCCAGCAGGTGCATCTTTTCGGGGTCGTGGAAGCGGCCGCCGCTCTGGTCGAACAGCAGCGCGTCCGCATCCCAGCCCTGCCACAGACCTTGCACGATGCCGATATATTCCTCACTGCGACGGCGGAAATCGTTAGGCGAAAATCCTTCGGGCCGGCTGAAATTGGCTGCTTCCCGTGGCGCTTGCGTCATGGTTGCGTTCCAGCCACTGCGGCCGTGGCTGATAACGTCGAGCGAAGCGAAACGGCGTGCCAGATTGTAGGGTTGGTGGGCACTTGTCGAGGCAGCGGCAACCAAGCCGATCCTGCTTGTGACAGTCGCCAGAGCGGCCAGCAAGGTCGTCGCTTCGAAGGGCATCCGTTTGTTCGCGGCTTCGCTTTCGGACGCTGGCGCGGCATCGGCAAGCAGCACCATGTCCAGCCCGGCTGCTTCAGCCTTTTGCACGAAACCAGCCAGGCGGCTGAATTCCAACCCAGTCTCGAGGGATGGATCGGCGAGCGAAACGGCAAGATGCATTGTGGCGCCGTTGTCCATCGAGGGTTCCCTATGAGATGAAATGCCACCCGAACTATGTTCGCCACATCCTGGGATGGCAACCGCCGGCGCTGGGCCAAACCGCCGCTCACCTACCGGCCAGTCCCTATTTGCCGGCCAGCCTTTATTTGCCAGCAAGCAGATCGTTGATCAGCCGCTGGCAGCGCTCGGCCATGAAGTCGAGCAGCAGCCGCACTTTTGGGTCCTGCAGCTTCTTGTGCGGATAGACGGCGGCGAACTGCACCGGTGTCGGTGGCGTGCTGGGCAGGATCACCTTCAGCCGCCGATCGCGGATGAATGGCTCGACCTCGAAGCGCGGCTTGTTGATGATGCCGCGGCCTGAAAGCGCCCAGCCGGTCAGCACGTCGCCATCGTCGGTGTCGTAGGGCCCGTGTACCTCGAATTTCTGCGGGCCGGTGGGGGTCTGCAGCGTCCACACATATTCGCGCGCGCCGGAATAACGCAGCATCAGGCAGTCGTGCTTCTTGCCGATCAGCTCCTGCGGCTCCAACGGTTCGCCGCGCGCTTCGAGATATTTCGGCGCCGCCACCAGCACGCGCTCGCATTCCATGATGCCGCGCATCCTGAGGCTGGAATCCTCGATGATGCCGAGCCGGAAGGCGACGTCGATGCCTTCCTTCATGATGTCGACATTGTGGTCCGAGAGCCTGAGCCGCACCTCGATATCAGGGTATTTGTCGTGGAAATCGGGGATGCCCGAAGCGACCAGCCGGCGGCCGAGGCCGAGCGGTGCCGTGACGCGGATGGTGCCGCGCGGCTGGCCGGAAAGGGCAGAGACCGCCGCTTCCGCCTCGGTGATTGCCTCCAGCACCTGCTTGGCGCCCCCGTAAAAAACCGTGCCATGCTCGGTCGGCATCAATTGCCGCGTGGTGCGGTTGAACAGCCGCACGCCAAGGTGCTTCTCCAGTTCCTTGATGCGGTTGGAAGCGACCGCCGGCGAAATGCGCATGTCGCGCCCGGCCGCCGACAGATTGCCGAGTTCAACGACGCGAACGAAGACGGCGATGTTGTCGAGATAGGCCATGCGGAGCACCTTCGCCGGTTTGCAGGATCAACCTAGTATTTTCCATTTTTTTTTGAAAGTCCTCGTGCGCCTCGCCTCTTTCCGTTTGCGCTCCAGCCCGTAAAGTCACCCAATCGGCAGGGACGATTTCAATGATGGATTTCGCGATTTTCTGGGATTGGCTGAGTTTTGCCGTGCGCTGGCTGCATGTCGTCACCGGCATCGCCTGGATCGGCTCGTCGTTCTATTTCGTCGCGCTTGATCTCGGCCTGCGCCAGCGTCCCGGCATGCCCGTCGGCGCCTTCGGCGAGGAATGGCAGGTGCATGGCGGCGGCTTTTATCACATCCAGAAATATCTGGTGGCGCCGGCCGAAATGCCGGAACACCTGACCTGGTTCAAATGGGAATCCTACGCCACCTGGCTTTCCGGCTTCGCCATGCTGTGCGTCGTCTATTATGCCGGAGCCGATCTGTTCCTGATCGATCCGAACGTGCTGCCGATGTCGGTGCCGGTCGGTATCCTGCTGTCGCTGGCAACGATCGGCGTAGGCTGGGTGGTCTACGATCTGCTGTGCCGCTCGCCGCTCGGAAAAAGCGACACCGGCCTGATGCTGGTGCTCTATTGCGTGCTGGTGTTCATCGCCTGGGGACTGACCCACCTGTTCACCGGCCGTGCCGCCTTCCTGCATCTGGGCGCCATCACCGCCACGATCATGTCGGCCAATGTCTTCATGGTCATCATCCCCAACCAGAAGATCGTCGTCGCCGACCTCATCGCCGGCCGCAAGCCCGACCCGAAATACGGCAAGATCGCCAAGCAGCGCTCTCTCCATAACAATTACCTGACGCTGCCGGTGCTGTTCCTGATGCTGTCGAACCACTATCCGCTGGCGTTCGGCACTGAGTTCAACTGGGTCATCGCCTCGCTGGTGTTCATCATCGGCGTGCTGATCCGGCACTTTTTCAACTCGGTCCATGCGCGCAAGGGCAATCCGACCTGGACCTGGATGGCGGCACTCGTCCTGTTCATCGTCATCATCTGGCTGTCGACCGCGCCGAAAGTGCTGACCGGCGAACCCAAGGAATCCGCGTCGGCGCAAGTCTATGTCGCTTCAGCGCATTTCCCGGCGGTGCGCGACACCGTGCTCGGCCGCTGTTCGATGTGCCACGCGGCGGAGCCGGTCTATGAGGGCATCTATCATGCGCCCAAGGGCGTGATGCTCGACACCGATGCGGATATCGCCAACCACGCCCGCGAAATCTATCTGCAGGCCGGCCGCAGCCACGCCATGCCGCCCGCCAACGTCTCTCAGATCACCGACAAGGAACGGGCGCTGCTGGTGGCCTGGTTCGAAGGCGCAGGGAAATAGCATGAATTCGACACTTCTGCGCGGCCGCACGCTGTCCTTTGTGCGCTGGCCGCAAACTCTCGAAGACCATTCCGCCTGGCGCTACGAGGAGGATGGCGGACTGCTGATCCGTGACGGCAGGATCGTCGCCGCGGGTACTTATGCCGATGTTGAAAAGCAAGCCGACGAGACGGTGAAAAGGATCGACCACCGGCCGCATCTGCTGCTGCCCGGCTTCATAGATGCCCATGCGCATTTTCCGCAGATGCAGATCATCGCCTCCTATGGCGCCGAACTGCTCGACTGGCTCAACACCTACACTTTTCCGGAAGAAACGAAGTTCGCCAACGCCCAGCACGGCCGCCGCATCGCGCGGCTGTTCCTCGACGAAATGGTGCGCCACGGCACCACGACGGTCGCCGCCTACTGCTCGGTGCACAAGGCCTCGGCCGAAGCCTTCTTCGCAGAATCGCATGACCGCAACATGCTCAACATCGCCGGCAAGGTGATGATGGATCGCAATGCGCCCGACGGCGTGCTCGACACCCCGCAATCCGGCTATGACGACACAAAGGCGCTGATCAAGGAGTGGCACGGCAAGGGCCGCCAGCACTACGCCATCACGCCGCGCTTCGCCATCACCTCGTCGCCGGAGCAGATGGAGATGGCGGGCGTGTTGTGCCGCGAACATCCCGGCCTGCACATGCAGACGCATCTGTCGGAAAACCACGCCGAGATCGCTTTCACGCAGGAACTCTACCCGTGGGCGCGCGACTACACCGACGTCTACGAGCATTACGGGCTGTTAGGCAAAAAGAGCCTGTTCGGCCACTGCATCCATTTGACGGAGCGCGAAGCGGATGCGCTTTCGGACTCGGGCTCGGTGGCGGTGTTCTGCCCGACCTCGAACCTTTTCCTCGGCTCCGGCCTCTTCGATTATCAGCGCTTTCGCCGACGCGACAAGCCGATCCGCATCGCCGCCGCCACCGATGTCGGCGGCGGCACCAACTACTCCATGCTGCGCACCATGGACGAAGGCTACAAGGTGATCGCGCTGAATGGCGAAAAGCTCAACCCGTTCCAGTCCTTCTGGCAGACGACGCGCGGCAATGCCGAGGCGCTGTCGGTGGTGGAAAAGATAGGCACGCTGGACGAAGGCAGCGACGCCGACATCGTCGTGCTGGACGCCAGGGCAACGCCGGGAATGCGGCTCAGGATGGAGACGGTCGAGACGCTGGCGCAGGAACTGTTTCTCCTGCAGACGCTGGGCGACGACCGCTCCGTCCGCGAAGTTTATGTGGCGGGGCGGCCAGCCAAGGCTGACATGAGCGCGGGGTAAGACCCCCTCACCCGGATTGCCAACCGAATTGCGAAGGCAATTCGGGGCAATCCGGCCTCTCCCCGAGGGGAGAGGAGGAAGCCGAGGCCCGTGCTCGTCTCTTCTCCCCTCGGGAGAAGGTGGCCACGCCACGGAAGCTTGACCGAGCGGAGCTTGTCGTACACACGACGTGTGACGATTTCGGAGAAAGAAAATGGCCGTTGCTGACGACATCGCTCTGATCAAGAGACAGGAAGAGACCCTTGTCTTCGCGACCTTCGACGAGGCCGTCGCTTTCAAAATCGGCTCCGCCATTCGCGATCGTGCAATCGCCGAAGATCTACCCATCATAGTCGACATCAGGCTGTGGGACCGGCCGCTGTTCTACGCCGCGCTGCCGGGCTCGAACGCTTCCAATCCCGACTGGGCGCGGCGCAAGATCAATGTGGTCAAACGGTTCCTGAGAAGCACCTATCGCATGGTGTTGGAACAGCAGCGCCCCGACCGCACCTTCAAGATTGGTGAAGGGCTGGATATTGCCGACTACGTGCTGGCCGGCGGTGGCTTTCCGGTGACCGCCAAGGGCACCGGCGTCATTGGCGTCATCGCCGTTTCCGGACTGCCGGAGCGCGAGGATCACGGCGTCGTCGTCGATGCGCTGTGCGATCATTTGGGCGTCGACAAGCGCGGCTTGGCATTGCCTCGGGAAGGCGAATGACCGTGCTCGACCCCAAATTGTTCCTCGTCTCCATCTTCAACGCCGCCGTTGCCGCCGCCGATCCGGAACGAACCATCAGGGATCATCTGCCGGCCAAGCCCAAGGGCCGTACCATCGTCATCGGCGCGGGCAAAGGCTCGGCGCAAATGGCGGCAGCCTTCGAGAAAGTGTGGGACGCCCCCATCGAAGGGCTGGTCGTCACCCGCTATGGCTATGGCGCGACCTGCGAGCGCATCGAGATCATCGAGGCGGCGCACCCGGTGCCGGACGCTGCCGGCCTTGAAGCCTCGCGCCGGCTGCTGGCGAAGGTGCAAGGGCTGACGGCGGACGATCTGGTGGTGGCGCTGATTTCCGGCGGCGGCTCGGCGCTGTTGCCGTCGCCGGCCGGCAGCTTGACGCTGGCCGACGAGATCGCCGTCAATGAGGCGCTGCTCGCCTCGGGTGCGCCGATCGCGGCGATGAACACTATCCGCAAGCACCTTTCCACCATCAAGGGCGGCAGGCTGGCGGCGGCCGCATGGCCGGCCAGGGTGGTGTCGCTGATCGTCTCCGATATTCCCGGCGATAATCCGGCAATGGTCGCCTCCGGCCCAACCGTACCGGATACAGGCAGCCGCGCCGACGCGCTGGCCTCGATATCGGCCTATGGCATGAAACTGCCGGCCTCGGTGATGGCGCATATCAATTCGTCGGCCGCCGATGCGCCAAGCCCGGATGACGAGCGCTTTTTGCGCAACGAGGTGCATCTGATCGCTTCGGCCGGGGTATCGCTGGAAGCCGCCGCTGCGGAAGCGAAACGGCAAGGCGTCGAGGCGGTTATCCTCTCCGATGCCATCGAAGGCGAGGCGCGCGAGGTTGGCGGTGTCCACGCCGCGATCGCGCGTGAAGTGGCGACGCGCAACAGGCCTTTCTCGAAGCCGGTGCTGATCCTGTCGGGCGGCGAGACAACCGTGACGCTGCGCGCAAAAGGCAAGGGCGGCCGCAATTCGGAATTCCTGCTCGCCTTCGCCATCGGCATCAATGGCGTCGACGGTATCAATGCGCTGGCCGCCGACACTGACGGCATCGACGGTTCGGAAGACAATGCCGGTGCCTTTGCCGATGCTTCGACCGTGTCGCGCATGCGCGCTGCCGGGGTGGACGCCAAGGCTATGCTTGCCGGCAACAATGCCTGGACGGCCTTCAACGCGGTTGACGATCTCTTCGTACCCGGCCCGACCGGTACGAATGTCAACGATCTCAGGGCAATTCTGATCAGATAGCCGCAGCAATTCCAGGAAAACCGTGAAGCGGTTTTCCGTCCGGAATCGCGCAAAACAGACAATCAGGCGGCCATCAGCCGCTTCACCAGCTTCATGTCCTGCAGGAACCGTTCGCGTTCAGCCTCCTTGTCCGCGGGTTCGCGGATGCGCAGGATGAAGGAGGGATGGATGGTGATGAACACGCGCAATCCGTCCTCGCGCTCGATCACTTGTCCGCGCATCTTTGTCACCGGAATCGCCTTGCCGAGCAGCGACATCGCCGCTGTCGCGCCGAGTGCCACGGCGAGGTTCGGCTTGATCAGCTCGAATTCTTGGTCGATCCACCAGCGGCAGGCCTGAATCTCACCGGAATTCGGTTTGGAGTGGATGCGGCGCTTGCCGCGCGGCTCGAACTTGAAGTGCTTGACCGCGTTGGTGACATAGACCTTTTGCCGGTCGACACCGGCATCGTCCAGGATCGCATCGAACACCTTGCCGGCCGGACCCACGAAAGGTTTGCCGGCGAGGTCCTCCTGATCCCCCGGCTGTTCGCCGACGAAGATCACCTTGGCATTGTCAGGGCCTTCACCGAAGACGGTCTGCGTCGCGTCGCGCCACAGCGGGCAGCGGCGGCAGCCTTTCGCTGCCTCGCGCAATTCCGGAATCGTGCTTGCATCATCTTCCGGTGCTTCGACGGGCTGCTTCGGCCAATGCCGTGCCTGCACCTTTGCGTGGTGCGGCGCGGGTGTTGTCGGCATCTTCGCAATCATGTCCTTGGCGGCCTTGTCCGCTCCTGCGATCATGTCTGGAATGAGCGAGGCCTCGGGAAGGTTCCGCCAATATTTCTTCGGCATCTCCTTCTGCATGGCTTTCACCTTCAATCGCGCCGGGTTGAAGATGTTCTCGAAATAGGTGCGCCAGAGCGCCTCGGTATCGTCCTGATCAGGCGCATCGCCCTTGGCCGCGCCCGGCCCGATCGCCAGCCTTTCGCCATCCCAGTCGGCAGAGGCATAAGGGGTCAGGATCGTCCAGCGCATGCCGGTGAAACGTCTGACGAAGAAATTGGCGTTGCGCTCGACGATGAAATGATCCGGCTCGAACCAGGCGACATAGCGCTCATCGGCACCGTCGCCGATTTTCCGGAAACGTACGAAGGCGTGCATCTTGTGGCTGTCGCGCCGCACCGCCTTCTCCATGGCCTCGAGCCGCCTGGTGTCGGAATCCGACGCGATTTCCAGCAGTTTAGCCTCGTCGCGCAATCGCCACAGCATTCGGTAGAGAAAGGCAAACCAGCCGGGATCGGAATGGCAGAACGCCGTTTCGGCATGCCCGAGGAAGTCGCGCGGCACGACGAGTTGCGCGCCCGCAGGCATTTCAGGCAATTGTGCCTGATCAGAGCCTGGCGCGACATGCCAGTCGACGTCCTCGGGCCTGACCTCATTCAAGGCCAGCCGCCGTGCCGCGTCACGCCAGCCGGCAAAATCCGTCTCGCTGTCGAGCCGAACTCTGTATCTGGCGAGATCAAGTTCCGCTGGCCGCATGATCAGAACAACGATAATTGTTCGCAGGAGTGGACGATCCTGTCGCGCAGGCCGGCCTTGTCGGTCAGCGCACCAGGCGACCAGCCTTCGGCGGTGATGAACGGCCTGAGCTTGGCGATCGACTGGCAGATCCGTCCGACATCCTCGAGCCGCATGCGCCGGTGCCGGCGCGTCTCCAAAATCTTCGCCACCACCTTGGTGCCGAGACCCGGCACCCGCAGCAGCGCTTCGCGGTCGGCGCGATTGATGTCGACGGGAAACTGCCCCCGGTTGCGCAGTGCCCAGCCCAGCTTCGGGTCGATGGCGAGATCGAGCATGCCGTCGCTGCTGCCGGCGAGGATTTCCGGTTGCGAAAAGCCGTAAAACCGCATCAGCCAGTCGGCCTGATAAAGCCGGTGCTCACGCATCAGCGGCGGCTTCTGCAGGGGCAGCGACGACGACGAATCCGGAATCGGACTGAAGGCCGAGTAATAGACCCGCCGCAGATGGTAGCTGCCATAGAACCGGGCGCTCGTGTGCAATATGCCGTCGTCGGATGTCTTGTCGGCGCCGATGATCATCTGCGTCGACTGGCCGCCCGGCGCAAAGCGTTCGCGCTTTTTGGTCTTCAAAGTCGGCTCGGCCTTCTCCTCCATCTTCTGGCGCAGCCTGGCCATGGAAAGCCGGATTGTCTCCGGCTTCTTCTCGGGCGCCAGCCGCTTCACACCCTCGTCGGTCGGCAGTTCGACATTGATCGACAGCCGGTCGGCATAGAGACCGGCCTGCTCGACCAGTTCGGCCGAGCTTTCCGGGATGGTCTTCAAATGGATGTAACCGGAGAATTTCTCCTCCAGGCGCAGCCGGCGCGCCACCTCGACCATCTCCCCCATGGTCTCGTCCGGCGAGCGAACGACACCCGAGGACAGGAACAGGCCTTCTATGTAGTTGCGCCGGTAGAAATCCATGGTCAGCTTCACCACCTCGTCGATGCCAAAGCGGGCGCGCCGCACATTGGAAGACGAACGGTTGATGCAGTAGCTGCAATCATAGATGCAGAAATTGGTCAGCAGGATTTTCAGCAGCGAAATGCAGCGGCCGTCCGGCGCGTAGGAATGGCAGATGCCCATGCCCTCGGTGGAGCCGATGCCGCCTGATTCCAGCGAGTCCTTTTTCGCCGCACCCGATGAGGCGCAGGACGCATCGTATTTGGCGGCATCGGAGAGGACAGCCAGTTTTTCACGGACGGTGAGTGCGCTCATCCGTTCATGATATGTTCTTATCCGCCCTTATGCCACCTCATTTGATGGAAACGGCGAAAAAGTGATCGCCCGCCCGGCCCTCAGACTTCGTGCAGATAGAGGTGGTAATCCAGTTCGCTGACCGTGCGTGCCACGCGCAGGTATTCGGACTGTTTGATCGCCACGAAGGTCCGGTGCAGGTCCTCGCCGAGCGCGTTCTTCAGGAAGCTGGACGCCCGGGCCGATTCGATCGCGGCGCGCCAGTCGACAGGCATGGTTGTGCGCGTGACCGCTGCCTCATAGCCGTTGCCGGTCGTTTCGGGCCCCGGATCGAGCCCTTCATCCATGCCCTTGATGATGCCGGCGAGCACGGTTGCGGCGATCAGATAGGGGTTGGCGTCGACGCCCGACGGCCGGTGCTCGATGCGCCGGTTCTTGGCGTCGCCGGCCGGCACACGCAGCGCCACCGATCGGTTGTTGACGCCCCATGTCGGCGCCACCGGCGCATAGGATTGCGAGACGAAGCGCCGCCAGGAATTGGCGTGCGGCGCAAACACCAGCATCGATTCCGCCATGGTCTGGATGAGGCCGCCGAGCCCTTGCAGCAGCGGCAGCGACCAGCTCTCGCCGCCGGCTTCGGCAAAGACGTTTCGGCCGGCTCTGTCCTGCAGCGAAACATGGAAATGCATGCCCGAGCCGGCGTATTTCTCGATCGGCTTGGCCATGAAGCAGGCGGTGACGCCGTGGCGGCGCGCCTGCGCCCGCACCAGCCGCTTCAGCATGACCAGGTCGTCGGCCGCCCGCATCACATCCTTGCGGTAGTTCAGCGTCAGTTCGTACTGGCCGGGCGCATATTCGGAAATGACCGTCTCGGCCGGAATGCCTTGCGCCTTGGCTGCGGCATAGATGTCGGAAAACAGCGGCTCCATGCCGTGCAGATGATCGACGGAATAGACTTCCGTCTTGCCCGAGACGCGGCCGTCGAGCACGGCGCGCGCCGGCTGCACCTTGCCGTCGGCGTCGCGCTCATTGGCCAGCAGGAAGAATTCAAGTTCGAAGGCTCCGGCCGGATAGAGGCCCTTGGCCGCCAGGATGTCGACTTGCCGAGCCAACGCCAGCCGCGGATCCGACGACATCGGCCGGCCGTCGAGCATGTACATCGCCATCAGCAGCTGGCCACGCGGCGGGCTCGTGCCGTAGAGCGGCACCAGCGTACCGGGGATCGGCCATGCCCTGAGATCGCCGTCGCCGGTCGTCCAGATCAACCCGGTCTCGTGCACATCCTCGCCGGTGATGTCGAGGCCCAGGATCGAGATCGGCATGTGGCGGCCGCCCTCGAAGATGCTTTTCAGCTCGTGCCGACGCACGATCTTGCCGCGACCGACACCATTGGCGTCGGTCAGCACGATATCGAAGGCCTCGATCTCGGGATGGGCGTCGAGAAAGGCGTGCGCCTCGGCTGATGTCGAGCCCGAAGGTGAGGTCATTGTGGCATTGGGATGGTCCATCGCCGCTTGTCTCATGCCGCAAGCTTTGCCGCAACCGCGCCGAAGGCGGTGATCAGCCGGTTGACCTGGGTCGCAGTGGTCGCCGGCGAGATCAGCATCATGTTGTGGAAGGGTGCGATCAGCACGCCGCGATTGACCAGCGCGACATGGATGGCGGCCTCCAGTTCCGGCGCATGCGCCACTTCCGCCTCGGCGCCATTGCGCAGCGGACCGGGCGCGCAGATGAACTCGACGCGGGCGCCGACACGGGAAACATGCCAGGGCAGGCGATAGCGATCGATCACGCCGGTCAACCCGGCATCGAGCCGCCGCGCCAGGTGATCCATGCGGTCATAATTTTCCGGCGTCATTACCTCTTCAAGCGCGGCGCGCATCGCTGCGAACTGCAGCGGGTTGGCCGAGAGCGTCGTGCCCATGCCGGAATAGCCCGGCTCCTTGGTCCTGTTGTAGTCCGCGTAGCGCGAGGCGACGTCGTCGCTCATGCCCCAGACACTGGCCGGCACGCCGCCGGCGATCGGCTTGCCCAGGACGAAGAAGTCCGGGTCGAGACCATATTTCCTCGTGTAGCCGCCGGGGCCGGTCGAGATCGTGTGCGTCTCGTCGATCAGAAGCAGTGTGCCGGCTTGGCGTGTCAGTTTGCGCAGGGCGTCATGGTAGCCCGGATCGGCAAGCACCATGCAGGAGTTGGTCAGCACCGGTTCGGCGATGACGCAGGCGACGTCCTTATCCCCAAGCGCGGCTTCGAGTGCTGAGATATCGTTGAAATCGATGACCTTGGCCGTACGGGTCAGGTCGCGGAATTCCCCCGCCAATCCCGGCCGGTTGACGGGCTTGCCGTCGATCAGCCGCACCATCGTCTCGTCGACCGAGCCATGGTAGCAGCCGTTGAAGACAAGGATCTTCTCCCGGCCGGTGACGGCGCGGGCGACGCGCAATGCAAAACGGTTTGCGTCGGTCGCCGTCGTCGCGATCTGCCAGAATGGCAGGCCGAAGCGCTGCTGCAGCAGCGGCCCGATGGCCAGCGCATCTTCCGAAGGCAGCATATAGGTCAGGCCACGTCCGGCCTGGCGGCGGATGGCGCGCGCCACCGGCGGCGGCGAATGGCCGAACATCGAGCCGGTGTCGCCAAGGCAGAAATCGTCGAGCTTGTTTCCGTCGATGTCGGTGATCGTGGCGCCCTTGGCGCTGTCGACCAGGATCGGGAACGGCGTCGGCCAGTCGTTCATCCAGTGCATCGGCACGCCGCCGAAGAAGCCGGGCAGGCCGTTGCCGACCTTCGCCTGAGATTGCGGCCGCGCCTTGCGGAAGGCTGCCCCCTCGGTCTCGCGCAGATCGGCAATGCGGTCGCGGCCGATGCCGCCGATGGACGTCTTGGACATATCGCTGTGCATGAAAACCCCTCTGGTCGATTCCTCTTAGCCAATCCGTGTCTGCATCCGCAATTGGCCGCGCATCTGTCCTGCGTTGGCTCAGCCTTTGGCGGCGGCGCTTGACCGTGCTGCCGAAGTCGGCGCCAATATGAGCGGGAATTGAGGGGGGAGGGGTAATGAGGACGGTCATCTGTGTGGCGATGCTCCTGTCGTCGGCGAGCGCGGCCTTCGCCTCGGGCGGCATCTGGTGCTCCACCGACGACGCGGCGGCGACATTCGAGGTCGAGGCCGGCGTCACCAGAGGCATGGGCGGGCCGACCTTCAATTTTCGCGGCAACCTCGAAATTCTGAGCCGGCCCTGCCAGCGACAGCCTGCGCAAGACCGTGTTCGAGGATTCCAACCTGACGCAGTACTGGCTCGACGGCAAGGAATTGCGGCTGAACATCTATCGTGAGCACGAGGCCGCGCAAAAGATCAACTCGGTCGAACTGACGATCCTGACCAGGACCAGCGACGAAGGCGTCTACGACGGGAGCTATACGCTCTCCATCTACGACGCCGCGGCGGATACGGACCAGGACGGCAAACCGGTCGAAATCAGCGGCAAAGTGTCGTGCGGAGCGGAGTGAGCGGGGTCAGGCCGTGATGTCGATGACGCCGCAGTCGCCTGCCGCGCTGCCGAAGGCGACGCGGCGTTCTTCCTTGTCCCACATCATCGAGGTGATGGCACCCTTGCCCGGCCGCCGCAACAGCACTTCCTTGGCGTCGGCAAAACGCACCGCCATCACCATGCCGTCATCATAGCCGACGGCGACGACATCCTGGCTCGGGTGACAGGCGACCGCCGTCACCATGGCGTTGCCGCGCGTGCCGAGTTCCAGCGGTGCCTTGCCCATCGGCCCGTCCTTGCCGGAAAACGGCCAGACGATCGCCGCCGGCGCGCCGGAACTCGCCAGCCACTTGCCCTTCACGCTCCACGACAGGCTTTTGACCTTGCCGGGATAGCCGGTCATGCGCATGTGCTTGCCGTCGGCGAGCTTCCAGCCGTGCAATGCGTTTTCTTGCATGGTGGTGACGAGGAAGGCGCCTTCCGGCGAGAAGGTGATGCCGGTATGGGCGCCGGCCCATTCGAGTTCCACCGGCTTGCCCTCGGCGGCCGGGAAATGCAGCGTCGCGCCATTGTAGCGGGCGACGCCGAAGCGCATGCCCTTGGGCGAGAAGGCCAGCCCCTCCACCGAACGCGGATGGACGAATTCCCTGGTCTTGCCGTCGGCGAAGCGCACGAAGGCAGTCTTGCCCGAGGCATAGGCGATGGCGCCTTGCGGCCCGGCGGCAACGCTGGTGATCCACTTCCTGGCCGCGCTTGCCAATTCCGTGGCCTCGCCGCCCGTTTTCACGGCAAACACCTTGCCGTCCTCGCCGCCGGTGATCAGCCGGTCATTGGCCGCATCATGGAAGGCGGCGAGCAGCCCGTCATTGGCCTGAACCGTCTTGTGGCCATGGTCGAGCCGATGGATGGCGCCGTCGGCCATCGCGAAATGCGGCACGTCGCCGAGAAAGACGGCGGCGATGCAATGGCCTTCGAGGTCTAGGGGGGCGACTGTGGGCATCAGGGAACCGTTCCAATGAAGTTTGTTGCCATCCCCGGGAAGTCGCCAGCGCGGCCAGGTGTGGCACCAACCTTCTCCCCTTGTGGGAGAAGGTGGATCGGCGCGCAGCGCCGAGACGGTTGAGGGGTGTTGGACGGATCGCCGTCGGTGCTCAGCTGGAGCACCCCTCATCCGACCGAGCTTCGCACGGCCACCTTCTCCCACAAGGGGAGAAGGACAGAAGGGGCAGCGCTAGCGTTATAAGGCTTGGAAATCAAGCCGCCTGGCAGGCGTCAAAACTCTTCTTCAGCCGCTCGGCGTCGAGTTCCCTGCCGATGAACACCAGCCGGCTCTCGTGCTTTTCGCCGACTTTCCAGGCGCGCTGGTGGTCGCCTTCGATGATCATGTGCACGCCCTGGATGACATAGCGCTCGTCGTCGCCCTTGAGCGCGATGATGCCTTTCAGCCGCAGGATGTTGGGGCCTTCCATCTGGGTGATCTTCTCGATCCAGGGGAAGAATTTCTTCGGGTCCATCTCGCCGCCGCGCAGCGACACCGATTGCACCGTCACGTCATGAATGTCCGAAGCATGCGCGTGATGGTGGTGGTCGTGCCCGTCATGATCATGGTGGTGGTGATCGTGGCCGTCGTGGTCATGATGATCGGGATCGTCATGCGCCTCGAGGAAGTGCGGATCGTTTTCCAGTGTCCGGGACAGGTCGAAAGCGCCGCGGTCGAGTACTTCGGTCAGGTCGACGCCGGCGCGGGTGGTACGATGGATCTTTGCCGCCGGATTGATGGCGCGGATCGTTGCCTCGACCTTGGCGAGTTCTTCTGACGTGACGAGATCGGTCTTGTTGAGCACGACGACGTCGGCGAAGGCGATCTGGTCCTCGGCTTCCCTGGAATCCTTGAGCCGCAACGGCAGGTGCTTGGCGTCGACCAGCGCCACCACCGCGTCAAGCCTGGTCTTGGAGCGCACATCGTCGTCCATGAAGAAGGTCTGCGCCACCGGCACCGGATCGGCGAGCCCGGTGGTCTCGACGACGATGGCGTCGAAGCGGCCGGGGCGGCGCATCAGGCCCTCGACGACACGGATCAGGTCGCCGCGCACCGTGCAGCAGATGCAGCCATTGTTCATCTCGTAGATTTCCTCGTCGGATTCCACGATCAGATCGTTGTCGATGCCGATTTCACCGAACTCGTTGACGATGACGGCGTAGCGCTTGCCGTGGTTTTCCGACAGGATGCGGTTGAGCAGCGTCGTCTTGCCGGCGCCGAGATAGCCGGTGAGAACGGTTACGGGGATTTGCGTCTGTGCGTCGCTCATGGCTTGCCTCGAAAGTGCTGGGCCGCGAAAGATCCGGCCCTCAAAAGGGATCGTCGGTTCCATATAGGATGTGTGCCGGGCTTTTGCACGGGGCAAACCGATGGGCCAAACCGGCTTGCTACAATACCGGATTTTGGCTGGCGAAAGCCGCTGTGATTGCCTAGCTCGGGATGCGGAAGATCAATTTGAGAGGCAAGATATGTCCGGCAAGCCATCCTCCTTCTCATTGAGCCGGCGCCAGGCGCTCGGGTTGATCGCGGTCACCGCCGGAGGTGGTGCCTTCCTGCCGGCCTCGGCAATGGCCGCTCAATCTTCGGCTGCCCAGGCTTCACCCTATGCCGGACTGGCCTTGTTCGAAAACGGCGCCGGTGTCTGCACCATTACGCCTGAAGTGACCGAGGGACCGTTCTATTTCGACCCGAAACTCGAACGTGCCGATGTCACCGAAGGCAAGAAAGGTATTGCCCTTGACGTCCGGCTGCAGGTTGTCGACGTGGACTGCCGCCCACTTGCCGGCGCCCGCGTCGATATCTGGCATTGCGACGCGCAGGGCGCCTATTCCGGCTATCCCGGACAGGGTGACGGCCGCGACGTCGACACGTCGGGCCAGACCTTCCTGCGTGGTTGGCAGAAAACCGATGCAAGCGGCATCGTCTCCTTCGCCACGATCTATCCCGGCTGGTATCGCGGCCGCACCACCCACATCCATTTCAAGGTCTTCCCCGACGACAGGTCGGTGATGACCGGCCAGTTGTTTTTCCCCGACAGCCTCAGCGAGCAGATCTTCACCTCTGTCGCGCCCTACAATGACCGGCCCGGCAAGCGCGACACTTCAAATGCCGATGACGGCATCGCCAGGCGGGCCGGATCGCAATCGCAGGCTGCGTTGCGCGAGTTGGAGGATGCCTATCAGGCGCTGATGATCGTGGCGGTGAAGTCCGGCTGAGCGTTCCCTCACGCACCTTGTCAGCGGCGAAAACTCCGGTCACGAATTCGTTTGTCATCTAACTGAAATAAACATCTGGCATTAGCCACGGCGGACACCACAATGCTTGCCGGCAAAGCTGTTTGAAGCACCGGAATCTTTTTGATCGTCGATTGCCAACCGGCCGGCTGCCTCTATGCTGCCCGCACCGGTACGGCCGAAGAGGGAAGACCATGGCCAAGGCGGACAAGACTGCGACAATGAGCCGGCTGCATTCCGCGGCAAGGCTGGCAAGGACGGCGCTGGCTGCCCGGCTTCTGGCGCACGGCTTCTATGCCGGCCAGGACCAGATCATGCTGGCGCTCGACCGTGAGGACGGCCAGACGCCGGGCAATCTTGCCGGACGTCTCGGCGTGCGCCCGCCGACGATCACCAAGACCATCAACCGGCTGCAGGCCCAGGGTTTCCTGGAGAAGCGCGCTTCTGAAGCCGATGCCCGCCAGGCCCACATCTTCCTCACCGATACAGGCCGCGACATCATCCACGCCATCGAGAAATCGGTGAAGAAGACCGAAAAGCAGGCGCTGAAGGGCCTCGACAAGAAGGACCAGAAGTCGCTGTTCAAACTGCTTGCCCGCATCGAGGCCAACCTCTCGAACGAGGAACTGGTGCTCATCGACGACGACGCCGAGTCGGACGACTGACCGGCGGATTGTCGCGGCAGGCGATCAAGCCGCCGCGGCAGAGCCCTGGATCAGCGACGACCAGCGTCCCGGTGTCATGCCGAACGCCTTCTTGAAGTGCCTGATGAAATGGCTCTGGTCGCTGAAGCCGGCTTCGACTGCGATCTGCGCCAACGGTTCGCCGGCGGCGATCATCCGCCGCGCACGCTGAAGCCGGCGCATCACCAGGAAGCGATGCGGACTGGTCGAGAACGCCGCGCGGAAATGCCGTGACAAGGCATAGCGGTCGAGCCCGGTTATCGCTTCCAGTTCGCCGGAGCGCACCGGCCGGGTCAGGTTTTCCGTGAGATAGTCGCGCGCCAGTGCAGCCGCCCGCCACGCCGTCCGGGTCATCGGCTTTGCCGGCTGGCCGCCATGCCGGGTCAGGCTTTGCATCAGTTGGACCAGGAAGTCGTCGACGAACAGGTCGTCGAGTTCCTGCTCCAGCGGCCCCAGCGCCGAAAGCAGCGTTGCGCAAAAGGCGGCGTCCGTCACCACGCCATCCCTCACAAAAGGCAGCGAAGCGCCGCCGAGGCAGTCGAGCATCAGCGACGGCTCCAAATAGAGCATTCGGTAGCGCAGGCCGTCCTCGGTGCCGGCGCCGCCGTCATGCAGTTCGTCGGGGTGTAGCACGATGATCTGGCCTGGAAGGCTGTGACGCGCAGCACCAAGATAGCGAAACGTCTGCACACCGTGCAGCGTTACCCCGATCGCATAGGTGTCGTGGCGATGCAGGTCGAACGCGCTGCCATGGAAGCGTGCCTCGATCCGCTCCATGCCTGCGGGATCGGGACCGGAGATAATACGGTTTTCCGCCGCATCGATGCACAAACGTCCAAGACCCTCGAAGGCCTGGCTGTCTAGATCGTGCGACATCGTCTCCGTAAGCCTCGCATTGGGGCACAAACCGAATGGCCAATGTCTCATGTTCGATACGAAATTTGCAATCGTGCTCAGGGAGGATCTGCCGGTCTGGCAGAAACTCAACGTCACCGCCTTCCTGACCAGCGGCATCGTCGCCCAGTTTCCCGACATCATCGGCGAACCCTATCGCGACCGCGCCGGCAATCTCTACAACCCGCTGTCGATCCAGCCGGTCATCGTGCTGTCGACCGATCAGGCGACGCTCGCCGCGATCCACCGGCGCACGCTGGAGCGCGGCGTGACCACCTCGCTCTATGTCGAGGAGATGTTTTCGACCGGCTTTGACGCGGCCAACCGCGCCGTCTTCGCCGAATTTGCGCCTGAAGACGCCAAGGCGGTCGGGATCGCGCTTCGCGCCGACAAGAAGCTGGTCGACAAGATCACCAAGGGCGCCCGTATGCACCCGTAGCTTCAGAGGCATCGACTAAGCCTGCCGCCGACACTTGTTGTGCCAGCCGGCTTTGGCGTGGCGACAGCCGACAATTGGCTTGCCGGGAGCCGGCAATTCCCGCAAAGGTGGGTCCAGCCCAGCTCCCACCCGGCCTGCAAGTGAGTGCTCCCCAAAGACATGTAGAAAGCGCGACGCCCCCGGTGGCGATCCTGTGCATGCTTTCCACTTACGTCTGCTTCACCTTCCTCGACACATCAAGCAAATACCTCGTCCTCGCCGGCATTTCCGTGCTGGTCGTTGCCTGGGTGCGCTTTGCCGTGCATGTCATCCTGGTCGGCACCCTGTTGCGCGGCTGGCGCCAACCCATGCGGTTTCGCCCGGTCAACCTGCCTGCGCATATCCTGCGCGGGGCTTTCCTGTTCGGATCGACCATATTCAATGTCCTGGCGCTCAAATCCCTGCAACTGGCCGAGACAACCTCGATCTATTTCTTTGGGCCGATGGTGATCACGGCGCTGGCCGGTCCGCTGCTTGGCGAGTGGGCGGGCTGGCGGCGCTGGCTGGCCATCCTGGCGGCCTTTGCCGGCGTCCTCATCATCACCCGACCGGGCGTCGGCGTGTTCGGCATCGGACATTTCTTCGCGCTCGGCTCGATGCTGTCGAACTGCTTCTACGTCATCATGACGCGCCGCATGTCGGCGACCGAGACATCGGAGAGCCTCATCCTGTTTTCGGCGCTGGCGCCGGCGCTGCTGCTGTTGCCCCTGCTGCCGTTTTCGTTTTCCCTGCCGCATGACGGCTGGCACTGGTTCGTGCTGCTGATGCTCGGCGTGTTCGGCGGCGTCGGTCACTGGCTGCTCGTCCAGGCCTACCGGCTGGCGACGACCACGGCTTTGGCGCCCTATCCCTATTCGCAGATGGTGTGGATGATCATTTCCGGATGGATCGTCTTCAAGCAGTTTCCCGACCGCTGGACGCTGGTCGGCGCCGCCATCATCGTCGCCAGCGGCCTCTACATCGTCCATCGCGAGCATAGGCTTCGGCTGCGGAGCCGCGCGGCCTCGGACGTCGAGGCCGAGGCGTTGGCAAAAAAACTTTGATTTGCCCCCGATCGGTGGCATAACGCCGCCTTTAAACAGTTTAGGTCTGGAAAGTCAGGTCCGGGGAGCACACGTCGCTGGCACAAAAAATCAAGCTTTCGACGATCGCGGATGCGCTCGGCGTGTCCACGGCCACGGTCTCGCTGGCGCTGCGCGACAGCCCTCTTGTTGCCGGGACCACCCGTGACCGCATCAAGGAACATGCCCGCGCCATCGGCTATATCTACAACCGACGCGCCGCCAGCCTGCGCACCTCGCGTTCCGGCATTGTCGGCGTCGTCGTGCACGACATCATGAACCCGTTCTTCGCCGAGATCCTGCGCTCGATCGAAAGCGAGCTCGACCGCAGCCGGCAAACCTTCATCCTGTCCAACCACTATGATCAGCTCGAAAAGCAGCGCACTTTCATCGATACGCTTTTGCAACTCGGCGCCGACGGCGTCATCATGTCGCCGGCGATAGGCACGCCGGCTTCCGACATCGTGATGGCCGAGGAGAACGGCCTGCCGGCTGTGCTGATCGCGCGCACCGTCGAGGGTGCCGACGTGCCGGTCTTTCGCGGCGACGACTCTTATGGAACAGGCCTCGCCACCAACCACCTGATCTCGCTCGGCCACAAGCGCATCGCCATGATCGGCGGCACCGACCAGACCTCGACCGGCCGTGACCGCTACCAAGGCTATATCAACGCGATGGAGGCGGCCGGGCTGGAAGTCAGGCCGTCCTGGCGCATCGCCGGGCCGCGCACCAAGCAGGCCGGCTTCGAGGCCGCCGGACAGTTCCTGGCGCTGAAGGACAGGCCGACGGCAGCCTGCTGCTGGAACGACCTCGTCGCCATCGGCCTGATGAACGGCATTGCCCGCGCCGGCCTGGTGCCGGGCGTCGACATCTCGGTCACCGGCTATGACGACCTCGAAGAGGCGGCGATTGCGACGCCGGCGCTGACCACAGTCTGGAACGGCCAGCGCGAGGTTGGCCGCCGCGCCGCCAGCGCGCTGCTCGACAAGCTCAACGGCCAGACGGTGCGACCCTCGCAGGAATTGATCAAGCCGGAACTGCATGTGCGTCAGTCGACCGGCAAGCCGGTGGAGCGTGCATGACCATGGCCGAACAGTTGCAGACCGTCGCCATCCTGGTGCCGGGCGATTTCAACGACCATGCGGTCGACCGCATCAACCGCACGTTCAGGCGTGTCAGAATTGAACGCGCCGATCCGGCGCTCGTCACCGACGAGATGCGCAGTGATGTGCGCGGCATCGCTTCGTTCGCCGGCATCAACGCGGCGATGATGGATGCATTGCCCAACCTCGAACTCATCGCTTCCTTCGGCGTCGGCTATGATTCGGTCGATGTCGGTCATGCGGCGGCGAAAAACATCATGGTCACCAACACGCCCGACGTGTTGACCGAGGAGGTCGCCGACACCACGATCGGGCTGTTGATCAACACCATCCGCGACCTGCCGCGCGCCGAGACCTGGCTGCGCGACGGCAGCTGGGTGCGCAAGGGCAACTATCCGCTGAGCCGGCTGACCTTGCGCGGGCGCAGTGTGGGTATTTTCGGCATGGGCCGCATCGGGCAGGCCATTGCCCGGCGTCTGGAGGCCTTTGGCTTGCCGGTCGCCTACCACAACCGGCGCCGTGTCGAAGGTCTTTCCTACCACTATCATGCGACCCTGAAAGGGCTTGCCGAAGCCGTGGATACGTTGATTTCGGTCGCGCCGGGCGGCGCCTCGACGGAGAAGGCGGTCAATGCCGAGATACTGTCGGCGCTTGGCGCCAACGGCGTCTTCGTCAACATCGGCCGTGGCAGCACGGTCGATGAGGCAGCGCTTGCGGCAGCCCTTGCCAACGGCACCATCGCCGCTGCCGGCCTCGATGTCTTTGCCGACGAACCGAACGTGCCCAAGGCGCTGCTCGACGCGCCCAACACCTCGCTGCTGCCGCATGTCGGCTCGGCCTCGGACCATACACGCCGCGCCATGGCGGATCTGTGCGTCGACAATCTGGTGTCCTGGTTCACCGAGCGCCGGCCGCTGACGCCGGTGCCCGAGACGGCGCATGTGAAGGCTAGAAACTGATCGGTGGCTGCCACATTTATTAACGTCAGCTTAACCCTTTGGAATCATTGTTCAACCTGTCCGTGTACGTGGATGAAGAATGATGAAAGCACTTTCCGCATTGATCGCTGCCGCAGCGCTGTTTGGTGGCATTCAGCTGTTTCATGGCGGCAGCCGGGAAAGCGTAGCCAACGAGGCCGCCCCGTCCAACAGCTACAGGCTGGTCGCCAATGGCGATGAGGCGGTCTGTGCAGTCAGCCGCGGGGCCGAAATTTCGGACGGTTTGTCGTTGCTCACCGTTGCTCCAAAATGCCGTCGGCTCTTGCCGGGCATAGAACAGGCGAAGTTCTGGCGCGAGCAAAACGATGGCACCGTTGCCTTCAGCGCCAATGGCACCGATCCAATCGTCACCTTCGCGGCTGCCGATGGCGACGGCTACGAATCCTATGCCCCGGCGCTGCCGCTGCTGTCGCTGGCGGCCACCCGTGATAAAAAATCCGGCGACTGATTATTCCGCTGCGGCCCGCGCGCCGGCCTTCGCTGCGGCGTGCAGCCGAACCGCATCGCCGAAGGCACGGAATATTTTCACCGAATTGCTGTCCGACTTGACCCAGTATTCCGGATGCCATTGCACGCCGACGGCGAAGGCGCGGGCGTCCCGCACCGAAACCGCCTCGACCGTGCCGTCGGTGGCGACGGCCTCGACCTGCAGCTTCGAACCGAGCCGGTCGATCGCCTGGCGGTGCAACGAATTGACCTTGATGTCGCCGGCACCGAACACACCGGCCAGGCAACTGTCAGGTTTGATCGAAATGGTCTGGTGGATGGCGAAGCGTTCGTCCTGCTTCTCGCTCACCGGCGCGCGGTGATCGAGCGAACCCTCGCGCTCCTGGATCTCGGTGCCGAGCGTGCCGCCCAACGCCACGTTCAGTTCCTGGATGCCGCGGCAGATGGCGAGCAGCGGCACGCCGCGTTCGATCGCCCGGCGGATCAGCGGCAGCGTCGTGGCGTCGCGCGCCGGATCATAGGGGCCATTGGCTTCACTGGCGTCGCCGCCATAGAGCGAGGGATGCACATTGGATTTCGAGCCGGTGACCATGACGCCGTCGACCGACGACAGGAGTTCGTCGAAATCGAGCCGGTCGCCGAACGATGGCACCAGCACCGGGAACACGCCGGCGCCGGTGATCGCCGCTTCCAGATATTGTTGTGGGGCGGCGTGCCAGGTGTAGTTGTCGAACTGACGGACGTCGGTCGATATGGCGACGAGCGGCTGATGCATTTGGGCTCTGTGTTCCATTTGGGCAAGGGATACCTGCCTTCAAAATAGGCGATCCCACGTTATTTTTCCATGCCAAGTTTCGGCGTGTCGCATGGGCCACGAAACGGCCTGTTAGACTATAGTTGCAGTGCAGCCGGGCTTCGCCGTCAAATCGGGCCGGCCTGCTGGACTCGACTTCTTGCCTGTGTATTGTCTCGAACGAACCGACACGGAAACCGAGGATTTTCTGACGTCGGCCTGTTGATCCAAAAGGGAGGAACTTCATGGATCGTCGTTCATTCATTCGCAAGGCCGGTGTCACCGGCGTCGGTGCCGCGGCGGCGGCGGCCACGCTGGCGGCGCCTGCAATCGCCCAGCCCAATCCCAAGGTGACATGGCGGCTGGCGTCGTCCTTCCCGAAGTCGCTCGACACCATCTATGGCGGCGCCGAGGTATTCTCGAAGATGCTGTCGGAAGCCACCGACGGCAATTTCCAGATCCAGGTTTTTGCTGCCGGTGAGCTGGTGCCTGGCCTGCAGGCCGCCGACGCCACCACCGCCGGCACGGTCGAGGCCTGCCATACGGTGGCATATTATTACTGGGGCAAGGACCCGACATGGGCGCTCGGTGCGGCGGTTCCCTTTTCGCTCAACGCACGCGGCATGAATGCCTGGCATTACCATGGCGGCGGCATCGACCTGTTCAACGAGTTTCTCGCCACGCAGGGCCTTTTCGGCCTGCCGGGCGGCAACACCGGCGTGCAGATGGGTGGCTGGTTCCGAAAGGAAATCAACACGGTGGCCGACCTTTCCGGCCTCAAGATGCGAATCGGCGGTTTTGCCGGCAAGGTGGTGCAGAAACTCGGCGTCGTGCCGCAGCAGATCGCCGGTGGCGACATCTATCCGGCGTTGGAAAAAGGCACCATCGACGCGGCCGAATGGGTCGGTCCCTATGACGACGAGAAGCTCGGCTTCTACAAGGTGGCGCCCTATTATTACTATCCCGGCTGGTGGGAGGGCGGCCCGACCGTCCACCTGATGTTCAACAAGGCGAAGTACGAAGAACTTTCGCCGACGTACAAGTCGCTGCTGCACACTGCCGCGCAGGCGGCCGATGCCAACATGCTGCAGAAATACGATTATCTGAACCCTGCGGCGGTGAAGCGGCTGGTGGCCGGCGGCGCGAAACTGCGCCCGTTCAGCCAGGAGATCATGGCCGCCTGCTTCGAAAAGGCCAACGAGGTCTATACCGAAATGGAAGCTTCCAACGCCCCGTTCAAGAAGATCTGGGAATCGATCAAGGGCTTCCGCAAGGAGCATTATCTCTGGGCACAGGTGGCCGAATACAATTACGACACCTTCATGATGGTCCAGCAGCGCAACGGCAAGCTGTAGCCGGCCGGACTTCTGCTCAAAAGCTCTCTGGGCGGACCCCGCTCAGGGAGCTTTTCTGTATATGCCGGGAGGCGAAGCCGGCGGTTCAGCCGCGGCGCGGCACCACCAGAACCTTGACCTCGCCGGGCGCCGGCGGATTGGCGATCACCGCTGGCGCTTCTTCAAGCGACACCTGCCTGGAGATCAGCCTGTCGATCTCGACCGCACCGGAAGCGATGAGTTCGGCGGCGCGGCGATGGGTGTAGGGATTGAGGAAGGAACCGAGCACCTTCAGTTCCCGGAACAACAGGTCGAACGGCTCGAATTCCGCTTTCATGCCTTGCGGCGTCACGCCGACAATGACGACCGTGCCGCCGGCTCGGGCCAGGCGCATGGACTGCTCGACGGTCTCTCGCACGCCGGCGCATTCGAAGACGACGTCGACGCCACCTGGCGCCAGACCGGCCGGTCCGGCGATCGCATCGATGACATTGGTGGCTGTCGGATCGATCGTCGCTGTCGCGCCGAGGTCCTCGGCGAGGGCGCGCCGCGAAGCCTGCCTGGTCGACAGAATGATGGTCGTGGCTCCCGCCAGTCTTGCCAGCTGCACGGTGAGCAGGCCGATCACGCCGCCGCCAAGCACGACCACCGAGCTGCCCGGTTTGATACCGGCAAGGTCGACGCCGTGCAGGCAACAGCCGAGCGGCTCGCAGAAGGCACCGTGCAGGGGGTTCAGGCCTGCAGGCAGGACGAAAGCCTGCTTCTGCGGCAAGGCAAGATATTCGGCAAAGCCGCCGTCGCGATGAATGCCGATCGCGCACAGATTGCTGCAGAGATTGACTTGTCCCGCGTGACAGTGTGCGCAGCGCCCACAGGCTATGTTGGGGTCGCCGGTAACACGATCGCCGATGGCAAAACCCGAGACCGATGTTCCGATCGCCTCGACGATGCCGGAAAACTCATGGCCGGGCGTCACCGGTGGCGTGCAAGGAAATTCACCGTGAAACAGATGCCGGTCCGTGCCGCAGACGCCGCAGGCTTCGATGCGCACCAGTAGCTCATCCGCACCGATGTCAGGCATGTCGACGTCGCGCAGCGTGATGTCGCCCACTGCTTCCAGCCGCACCGCTTTCATGGTCTTGACCATGCCGGTTCAGTTGAAGCTTGGCGGTTGCGACAGGTCGGGCTGCGGCACTGCCGGCTTTGCCGGTGTCGGATCGCCGAAACTGGGCGGTTGCGAAAGGTCAGGAGCGGCCGGCGCCGTGCCGCCACCAGCGGGCGCCGCTCCATCCGCCGGCGGCGTGCCCAGCGGCGACAGGCCGGGCACCTCCGGTACCTTGTAGTCGATGGTGCCCGGATCGACGGTCGTTCCCTTGTAGTGCATCACCATTTGCGGGAAGGCGATGGTCAGCCCGATCATGATCACCTGGATGCAGACAAAGGGCACCGCGCCCCAATAGATCTGCCCGGTGGTCACCGGCGCGATTTGTTTGCCGGTGAGACGATCGAGATAGGGCACGCGCGCGGCCACCGAACGCAGGTAGAACAGCGCGAAGCCGAAGGGCGGGTGCATGAAGCTGGTCTGCATGTTGACGCCCAGGAGCACGCCGAACCAGATCAGGTCGATGCCGAGCTTGTCGGCGGCGGGCGCCAGCAGCGGTACGATGATGAACGCCAGTTCGAAGAAGTCGAGGAAGAAGGCGAGGAAGAAGACGAGCATGTTGACGCCGATCAGGAAGCCGACCTCGCCGCCCGGCAGCGATGTCAAAAGGTGCTCGACCCAGATGTGGCCGTTGACGCCGTAGAAGGTCAGCGAGAACACCCGTGCGCCGATCAGGATGAACAGCACGAAGGACGACAGCCTTGTCGTCGAGGCCAGTGCCTGCTTGACGACGTCAAGCGACAAGCGCCCCTTGGCCGCCGCCATGAACAAGGCGCCGACCGAGCCCATGGCGCCGCCTTCGGTCGGCGTGGCGATGCCCAGGAAGATGGTGCCCAGCACCAGGAAGATCAGCGCCAGTGGCGGGATCAGCACGATGATCACCTGCTGCGCGAGCCTGGACATCATGTTGAAGTTCAGGCGCTTGTCGGCAATGGCGACGATGTAGATGAACAGCACCCCGGCAGTCGCGCCAAGAATGTCGGCATTGTCGCCATGCGCCGGCGCCAGATAACGATATGCCGCGTAGGAAACCGCCGATGTGACCAGCAAAGCCACCAGCAGCGACATCACGCCATGGCCAAGTGTACGGGCCTCGAGCGGCAGCGCCGGCATCGAGTTCGGCCGGATGATCGACATGATCAGGATATAGGACATATAGAGGCCGGTGAGCACGAGGCCCGGGATCAACGCGCCCGCGTACATATCGCCGACCGAGCGGCCGAGCTGGTCGGCAAGCACGATCAGCACCAGCGACGGCGGGATGATCTGGGCAAGCGTGCCGGAGGCGGCAATGACACCGGATGCGAGCCGGCGGTCATAGCCATAGCGCAGCATGATCGGCAGCGAGATCAGGCCCATGGCGATGACGGAAGCCGCCACCACGCCGGTGGTCGCCGCCAAAAGCGCGCCGACGAAGATCACGGCGTAGGCGAGGCCGCCGCGAATTGGCCCGAACAGCTGGCCGATCGTGTCGAGCAGGTCTTCGGCCATGCCCGACCGCTCGAGCACGATGCCCATGAAGGTGAAGAACGGGATGGCCAGCAGCGTGTCGTTCGACATCACCCGGCTGCCGTAGAAATTATCCGGCAATGCGTGCAGGAGCGGCCAGGCGAGGTTGATCGATCCTCCGGAATAGGGAGACAGCAGCACGCCGATGAAGAAGAACATCAAGCCGTTGGCGGCCAAGGAAAAAGCGACGGGGTAGCCGATCAGCAGGAAGATGATCAGCGAAGCGAACATGATCGGCGCCATGTTCTGCGCGATGAACTCCATCACGAACGCACCTCGTCGGCCAGCGCCTTGGCTTCGAGTTCGGCCTGCTCATGCACCGATATGAAGGGATTGGGGTCGTCCATGTCTCCGCGCATGATGGCGATCTTCTTGATGATCTCGGAGATGCCCTGCAGCGCCAGCAGGAAAAACCCGACGAGCAGGATGGCCTTGGCGGGCCAGATGATCAGGCCGCCGGAATTGTTGGACATCTCGCCGCTGCGAAACGACAGCGACACATAAGGAACGAAATAGATCACCATCAGCGTCACGAACGGCATCAGAAAAAAGACATGCCCGAAAAGGTCGATCCAGTGCTGCACGCGGCGTGGAAACAGGCCGTAGACGACGTCGATGCGGATATGTTCGTTCTGCTTCAGCGTATAGGCGGCGGCCAGCATGAAGGCGGCGCCGAACAGATACCATTGCAGCTCGAGCCAAGCGTTCGAGGATATGTCGAACACCTTGCGGATAATGGCGTTGGCAGCGCTCACCAGGATCGCCAGCAGGATCAGCCACGATATCCATTTGCCGATGAACTCGTTGGCGCGATCAATAGTCCTGGATAGAGCGAGAAGCCCTGCCATGCATTCCTCCCTTGTACCGGAGGCGTGCCGGCTTCCCCCTTTTTGTCCGTCACGCCACGTGGTCCAACGGTATGCAGCGCGTGGACTGACGGGTCAACAAGGATAGAGGCAGCGAATATCATCGCATGGCAGACAGTGCCCAATACCGGCGATCTGCCCTTGCGTCATGCAACCAAAGTCTGACGTTTTCAGGCGATTTTGCCGGTGTCGCGGCCGGCGCCGATCAGGATCAGCGTCGTGACCAGGAACAGGTACATCCACGCGTCGCGCCACTCGACCGGGAAATAGCCGGCCCACAGCGATTCGGCCATGCCGAAGGCCGCCGCGCCGAGTGCCGCGCGCGGTGGTGAGAGATAGCCGCCGACCGCCGTCACGAACAGGATCTTCAGTCCGTAGACGAGGCCCGAGCCGAAGCTGACATTGCCGTAATAGAGCCCGGCCATGACACCGGCCAGCGCGGCACAGAAGCCGCCGAACAGCACCGCGTGCCGGAACACCGCGCGTACGTCGACGCCGCACATCGCGGCAGCCTTGGGGTCGTCGGAGACGGCGCGCCAGCACCGTCCGAAGCTCGACCGGGCAAAAGCCCAGCTTGCCAGCGCGATTGCCGCCACCACCACGGCGCAGTCGATAAGCTGGATGAGCGTCAGCGTTGCCTTGAAGGTCGCGCCCTGCGCGAAAACGATGGGCTGCGCCAGCATCGGCGGCAGCCACAGATCATGCGTGTCGGCGGCGATGCGGCTCGCTTCGGACAGCAGCAGCAGGATGCCGAGCGTCGTCACCACGATTGCATTGGGCGTGCGGTCGGCCAACGGTTCGAAGACACTGCGCGACAGCACGTGGCTGATCAGCGCGGCATAGAGGAACGCAGCGACGACGCCGAGCGCCACCGCCGCCAGCAGCGTCAGCCACAGCACCTGATAGCCGAAGGCCGCGGTCAGGATCATGGTCTGGCCGCAAAAGGCGAACAACGCGCCATAGGCGAGATTGGTGCGGTGCAGGATGCCGTTGGTCAGCACATAGCCAAAGGCGAGCAACGCATACAGCGCGCCCGAATGCAGCCCGTTCAGCACCTGCTGGAAGAAATAGAGCATGCAAAACCTCGAAGCATGCCGCCCAAAAGTGCGAAGCGGTCCTGGCCAACAGCATGCTCAAAAGGCTGCGGAGACCACCGCATCCCGGAGTGAGGTTGCATCGCTGAATCTAACTTGTCAAATACGATTTATCGGTTAGATTTCCGCCATGACGGTATCATGGACCCCGCACCGCTTCACCGGCGGCCTGCTTGCGCTCGACACGGCGAACACCGTCGTGCTGCGCGGCGATCCGGAGCGGACGTTCGACCGCTTCGAAGATCCGGCCGAGATTGCCCGCTTCGCCGACGCGGCGAGCCGCTTTCGCGCCGCCGAGCTTGGCGAAAGGCCGCTGGCGGTAGCCTCGCCGGTGGCGATCGCACCCGTCGTGCTGTCGATCCGCGAGGCGACGGACCGGCTGTTTCGTGGAGCGGTATCGAAGGGTGCGGTCGCCACCGCTGATCTGCCCGGATTCCTGAGCGCCTGCGCCGAGGGTCTGGCCGGCAGCCGGACCGAGATCGGTGCGCCGGGAAGGCCGTTCGGTGATCCCCTGACGCCGATCGCCTTCGAGGCGGCGCTGGCGGTTTCGGCGCTATCGCTTCTGCGCGACGATACCGTCGCAAGGCTCAGGATCTGTCCCAACTGCACCTGGCTGTTCGTCGACAGAAGCCGCAATTCCAGCCGCCTGTGGTGCGACATGGCGGTCTGCGGCAACCGTCAGAAGGCAAGCCGTCACTATCGCCGTCGTCGCATGGCGGAAAATGAGGTCAAGAATGCGTAGCGGCCTTTCCCGTTCGATCCTTGTTGGCGCGGCGCTCATCGTGGCCGTTGCGCTCGGCGCCTGCCGCGACACCGGCGACGCCGAAGGCAAGCTGTTCGAGGTTTCCGGCAAGATATTCGTTTTCAACTACCGCCTCGCCAGGGCGACTTATGTGGTGACCCTGCGGCCGCTGAAACCGATGGGAGAGGGCCAGGTGGCGGTCGCCAGCTTCCAGGATCCCGCCGGCGGCGCACCTCTGGTGGTCGAGCAGAAGGTCTGGCCGAAGCTCGACAAGGTGACGCTGGAGAGCCCGGCACTGACCTGCGTCGTCAAGAACAAGCCCTATGCGATTGCCATCAGCATCAAGGGCGCCGACGGCGCGGTCCTGCAGAAGATCGACACCACGCTGATGTCGACGGAAGACCAGTCGATCCTGCCCGACCGGCCGCTGGTCATCGACCAGCTCTACACCGCCAATCCCGATCTCGTCGGCCATCCCAACGGCAAGCTGCCGGGCGAGCCGAAGCCAGATTGCTCGAAAGGCGGCTGACGCGTCGCGGCCGCCCGCGCCGCAGCTGTAATGTTCATGCGCCGGGCAATGTCCGCGGATCGGTTTCATACCCGATTCAGGATGGCCGCGGACTGTTCGTTGCGCGTTGCCTGGCATCTGCGATTTTGTTTGACCTGCCTTGCAAGGGGAGAAAGGATACGTCATCCGACCCCGACGTTGGCTGCCTGCCCCGCGTGGCCTCCGCAGAGGAAATGCCTGATGACGCTGCACGACGTCGCGCTCGACGACAAGTTCGATCTCGCAAAGGAGCGCATCTTCCTGTCCGGCGCGCAGGCGGTCATTCGCATGCTCTTGATGCAGCGCGAGCGCGACCGTCGCGCCGGCTTGAACACGGCCGGCTTCGTCTCCGGCTATCGCGGTTCGCCGCTCGGCGGCCTCGACATGCAGCTGTGGAAGGCGAAGAAACAGCTCGCCCAGGCTGACATCGTCTTCCAGCCGGGTCTCAACGAGGAGCTTGCCGCCACCGCCTGCTGGGGGGCGCAGCAGACGGAGCTGCTGGGCGAGGGCACTCATGACGGCGTCTTTTCGGTCTGGTACGGCAAGGGACCGGGCGTCGACCGCTCAGGCGATGTGTTCCGCCACGCCAACCTCGCCGGATCGTCGAAGCATGGCGGCGTGCTTGCGCTGATGGGCGACGACCATATGGCCGAATCCTCGACCAATGCGCACGCCACCGAATTCCTGTTCGTCGACACGATGGTGCCGATCCTCAACCCGGCCGGTGTCCAGGAGATCATCGACTACGGGCTCTACGGCTTCGCCATGTCGCGCTTTGCCGGCACGTGGGCGGCGATCAAATGCGTCAAGGACAACATCGAATCGACCGCCTCGGTCGATGCCGCGCTCGAGCGGCTGAACATCGTCGTGCCGGAGTTCGACATGCCGCCTGGCGGTCTCAACATCCGCCACGAGATCGACATGCTCGGCCAGGAAGAGCGGCTGCATGAGCACAAGCGCGCCGCGGCCTCCGCCTTCATCCTTGCCAATGGGCTGAACCGCATCGTCTATTCGGGGGGCCGCAACCCGAAGATCGGCATCATCACGCTCGGCAAGAGCTATCTCGACGTTCGCCAGGCGCTGGAGGATATCGGCATCGACGAAGCGGCCGCCAACCGCATCGGGGTGCGGCTGTTCAAGGTCGGCTGCCCCTGGCCGCTCGACCTGCATCACATCGCCGGTTTCGCCCGCGGCCTCGACACCGTCGTCGTCGTCGAGGAGAAGCGCTCGCTGATCGAGGTACAGTTGCGCGAAAGCCTTTATGGCACTGCCACCCAACCGGTCATTATCGGCAAGAAGGACGAGCGCGGCGACTGGCTGTTTCCGGCCAAAGGCGCGCTCGATCCCAACGAGATCGCCATCGCGCTTGGCGAGAGGATCGTCAGGACCATCGGCCCGTCCGAAGAGATTTCGGCGCGGGTGGCAAAACTGCGCCAGTTCCAGGCAATGCTCACCGAGGCCACCGACATCGGCTCGCGCACGCCGTTCTTCTGTTCCGGTTGCCCGCACAATTCGTCCACCAAGGTGCCGGACGGCTCGATCGCCGCGGCCGGCATCGGCTGCCACTTCATGGCGCTGTGGATGGACCGCAACACAGTCGGCTTCACGGCCATGGGCGGCGAGGGCGCGCAATGGGTCGGCCAGGCGCCGTTCTCCAAGCGCGAGCACATCTTCCAGAATCTTGGCGACGGCACCTACAACCATTCCGGTACGCTGGCGATCCGCTTCGCGCTGTCGAGCAATGCCAACATCACCTACAAGATCCTCTACAACGACGCGGTCGCCATGACCGGCGGCCAGCCGCACGAAGGCGGCCTGACCGTCGATATGATTGCCAGGCAGGTGCGGGCCGAGGGTGTCGACCGCATTGCCATCGTCACGGATGAGCCGGACAAATATGCTGGCAAAGCCGAATTCCCGGCCGGTGCCACTATCCATCACCGCGACGACCTCGATCTCGTCCAGCGCGAGCTGCGCGACGTCAAGGGCGTTTCGGTCTTGCTCTACGACCAGACCTGCGCCGCCGAAAAACGCCGCCGCCGCAAGCGCGGCACATTCCCCGATCCCGACAAGCGCGTCTTCATCAACGAACTGGTCTGCGAAGGCTGCGGCGATTGCGGCGTACAGTCGAACTGCGTCTCGATCCAGCCGGTCGAGACCGAATTCGGCCGCAAGCGCAAGATCGACCAGTCGAGCTGCAACAAGGATTTCTCCTGCGTCAACGGCTTCTGCCCGTCCTTCGTCACTGTGCACGGCGCCAAGATCCGTAAGGCCGAGGGCCTGGCCGGCAAGGCCGATCCGCTGGAAGGCGTGCCCGTGCCGGCGCAATTCCCGCTTGGCGAGCAGGGCTGGGCGGCGATCATCGACGGCGTCGGCGGCACCGGCGTCGTCACCGTCGGTGCGGTGCTAGGCATGGCGGCGCATCTTGAGGACAAGGGCTGCGGCATGATCGACATGGCCGGCCTCGCCCAGAAGGGCGGCTCGGTGTTCACCCATGTCCGCATCGCCCGTACCCCGGACGACATCCATGCGATCCGCGTTTCGGCAGGGAAGGCCGATCTCGTGCTTGGCTGCGATCTCGTCGTGTCGGGCGCCAAGAAGGTGCTGACCGCGGTGCGCGAGGGCCACACCATCTTCGTCGCCAACACCGCCGAGATCATGCCCGGCGAATTCGCCCGCTCGGCCGATTTTTCGTTGCCGATAGAGCGGCTGAAAAAGGCGATCCGCGCGGCTGCGGGCGACGACAAGGCACATTTCTTCGATGCCACCCGCACTGCCACGGCACTTTTCGGCAATTCGCTCGGCGCCAACATGTTCATGCTTGGCTTTGCCTTCCAGCACAGCGGCCTGCCGCTGTCGGCCGAGGCGGTCGAGAAGGCGATCGAGCTCAATGGCGAAGCCGTGGCGATGAACATCGCCGCCTTCCGCTGGGGCCGTCGCGCTGCCCATCAGCCGGATTTCGTGCGCGGGCTGGTTGCCCAGCCGGGTCCGACCGCGGCTGGAAAGGCAGGCCAGACGGATATCGCCGAGACGCTGGACGACATCATTGCCCGCCGCGTCGCCTTCCTGACCGCCTATCAGAACGCCGCCTATGGCAGGCGTTATGCCGGAAAACTGGCCGCGTTGCGCGCCGCCGAAGCGAAGGCCGTGCCTGGTTCGACCGCGGTGTCGCAGGCTGCCGCCAGGAACCTGTTCAAGCTGATGGCGATCAAGGACGAATACGAGGTGGCGCGTCTTTACACGGACGGCTCTTTCGCCGCCGAACTGGGCAAGCAGTTCCAGAGCTACGAAAGGCTCGAATTCCACCTCGCTCCGCCGATCATGGGCCGTCGCGGCAATGACGGAAGCCCGCGGAAATCGAGCTTCGGCCCGTGGATGATGAAGGGTTTTCGCGTGCTGGCGGCGATGAAGGGCCTGCGCGGCACTGCCTTCGACCTGTTCGGCTACACCGCCGAACGGCGCATGGAGCGGCAGCTGCTGGCGCGGTACGAGGCGGATCTGGAGCTCATCGCCGGATCGTTGGCCCCAGCCAGGGTCGATGCGGCGGTTGCGCTGGCCTCGGTGCCTGCCCTCATCCGCGGCTATGGCCACGTCCGTCAAGCCAGCGCGCAAAAGGCCGCCGGCGAGCGCCAAAGGCTGCTCGAACGCCTGTCGAGTACGCCGGCGCGGCCCGAACTTCAGGCCGCCGAATGATCGATACGCCTTGTTTACCTGAACGACAGTTTCCTTGCTTTCCGCTGCGTCACCCGGCTTGACGGCAGGAGCGCGAGGGTCTCTCTAAATCTTTCTTAAGGCGGATGTGGCACTGCTTGGCTCCCCAGGGTTGGGATTCAGGCGTTGAATCTGCGAAAAAAGAACGAGATCCCGGTCGACGTCTATATTCCGTTCGTGGAAACCCTGTTTCGCGACGGGCTGACGCTTTCGATCGGCATTCTCGCGCAGACTTTCCTGATCGGCCTGGTCTGGTGGAAGAGCGGCGATCCGCGGTATTTGCTGGTCGCGATCTCGATGGTTCTCGTCGGTGTGTTCCGCATGAGAAACTTTCGAAAATACAACAGCATGCCGTCGCCGACGACCTGGGAAGAGGCGCACAAGCGTGAGAATGACTACATTCTCTATGGCTCCCTGCATGGCTTGACGCTTGGCGCTTTCTGCCTGCTCGGCATCTATTTCGCGCGCGATGGTTTCGCCGAAATCGCCTCCGTTTGCCTGACGCTCGCGACGGCGACCTCCATCGCCGGCCGCAACTACGGCTCGCCGCGCATGGTCACCATCCTGACCATTGCCTTGACCTGGCCGATCTCGCTTGGCTTCCTGCTGCGCGGCGACATCTACCATGTCCTCCTCGGGCTCCTGTCGGCGCCGTTCCTGTTCGCCATCCGGAAATTCGCCAACACCGTACGCGATGTGCTTTTTGCGGCCGTCTCGGAAGAGAAGAAGGCCAACCGCATTGCCCAGCGCTTCAACCGGGCGCTCAACACCATGTCGCACGGCCTTGTCATGCTCGGTCCGGACGGCCGCGTCGCGGTGGCCAATGCCGAGGCCGCGCATCTGATGTCGCTCAAGTCGCCCGACGCGCTGCTCGGACGGTCGATCCACGGTCTGTTGATGCGCGGTGTCGCCGGCGGCATGCTGGCGCCCAAGGATTGCCGCTACATCGAGGCGCAGCTGACGCGTGCCCTGCGGGAGGGTCGCGACCGCAAGGTGCTGGTTTCCCTCGCCAACGGCCAGCATTACGAGTTCTCGGCTCGCGAGGGCAGCCAGGAACTGGGCGTCATCACCTTCGAGGACGTCACCGCCCGTGTCGAGGCGGAAGACAAGATCCGCTTCATGGCACGCTACGACAATCTCACCGGCCTGCCCAACCGCGCCTATTTCCATGAATTGGTGGGCGAGGCCATGGCGTCCGGCGATCGCGACCGTCTCTGCGGCCTTGCGGTGCTCGATCTCGACGATTTCAAGAGCGTCAACGACACGCTTGGCCATCCGATCGGCGACGGCTTGATCTATGCCGTTGCCGAGCGGCTTGCCGCCATTGCCAAGCAAGATATCACGGTCAGCCGTTTCGGTGGCGACGAGTTCATGATCTTCTTCGACCGCGTCGAGGATGAGAGCCATCTGACCAGCCAGCTCGACGAGATTTTCGCCGGCCTGCAAGGGGAAGTCGACGTCGCCGGTCACGGGCTGCGCATTCAGGCCAGCGGCGGCGCGGTGCTGTCACGGGTCAAGGATACCGATGTCGACGCCATGATCGTGAAGGCGGACCTGGCGCTCTACAAGGCCAAGGAACTCGGCAAGAACAGCTGGCGATTGTTCGAAGCTTCGATGGATGCCGCCTTCCGCAACCGTCAGCTGATGAAGGCGGATCTGCGCACCGCGGTAGAGGGCAAGAGCCTGCGGGTGGTCTATCAGCCGATCGTGGCGATGAGCACCATGCGTATCGCCAGTTGCGAGGCGCTGTGCCGGTGGGATCATCCAGATCTCGGGCCAATCTCGCCCAGCATCTTCATTCCACTGGCCGAGGAAATGGGCATCATTTCCGAGATCAGCACCTTCGTGCTGCAGGCAGCCTGCGCCGAATGCGCCAAATGGCCCGACCAGACCAGCGTCTCGGTCAATCTCTCGGCCAAGGATTTCCGCAGCCGCGATGTCATCCAGAAGGTTCGCGATGCGTTGGCCGGCTCCGGCCTCGCCGCCAGTAGGCTCGAGATCGAGGTCACCGAAACGGCGCTGCTCGATGACAAGTCGCTGACGCGCCAGTATATTGAGGAGCTGAAGCAGCTTGGCGTGCGCATCGCGCTCGACGATTTCGGCACCGGCTATTCGAGCCTGAGCTACCTGCACAAGCTGCCGCTCGACAAGATCAAGATCGACCGCTCTTTCCTGATGGACGTCACCCAGAATCCCCGTTCGCTCGAGCTGCTCAAGGGTATCGTCAACCTGTCGCGGCCGCTGGGGCTTTCGGTGACCGTCGAAGGGGTCGAGACCTTCGAGCAGCTCAAGATCCTGGCGCTGCAGGTCAAGCCTGATCTTGTCCAGGGGTTCCTGTTCGGTTCGGCGCTCAGCGCTTCCGGCATCGAGACGATGTCGAACACGGTATGGCCCTTCGCCAAGGATATCAGGACCGCCAAAAAGGCGGTACGCCGCTGATTTGCGGCGCCTGGCGCATGGTGCCCAGGCACTGAGAGCCCATCCCTGTTTCCATCAGGATTGAACAGGCGCCCAGGCTTTAGGCATTCACTGCATTCGAGGTTTCTTTGCACATCGCGGGCCATGCCAGAATTTCAGCCGCTTCCCGTCATGTTCGAGACACGCTCTTTCCCCGTCGCGACGCAGAAAACGAAGAAAACCACCAATTTTAGTTTTATTTTAGCAATCGTTAACCTTAACGACTGGTAAACGGGCTGCTTCCTGTTTTCATCTTTTACATCCCAAGACCCTGTCGTAGTGTCGGATCGCGGCGGCAATGTACGGGGATTGAGTTGATGATTGTGCAGTTGAGTTCGCTTCGTCCGGTGACGGGCGAGGACGGCAAGGACGCCGCCGACACCATGTCCAGCTTCGCCCGCAACGTTTCGGCGATGCTTGAGCGGACAGAGTACCGCCGCTGCGACAAGGGCGAAGATCTCGAGGACATCTACCGCCTGCGCTACAAGTCATATCGCTCGAACGATATGGTGCCCGACAACGAAAACCATACCATTCACGATGAGCTCGACGAGGCACCGAATGTGTACCGCTTCGGGGTCTATATCGACCAGGAACTCGTCAGCACGCTGCGTATCCATCACGTCACCTTGGCGACGCCGATGTCGCCTTCCACCAAGGCCTTTGGCGACATCGTCATGCCGATGCTTCGTGACGGGCTGAGCTTCATCTGTCCCAGCCGGTTTGCGTCCGATCCCGAATGGTCGCGCGTCTACCCGCAGATTCCCTACCTGACGCTGCGGCTGGCCGGCATGGCGTGCTTCCATTTCAACGCGCCCTACTGCCTGTCGACCATTCGCGAGGATCACGCCGGCTTCTACAAGCGTATCTACTACTCGGAGAAGATCAGCGAGTCGCGCGCCTATCCGGGCGTTTTCAACAAGGTCGTGCTCTACCGCGCCGACGTCAACGCAATCCGCGAGCGGTCCTTCTCACGGTTCCCGTTCTTCCGCTCGACGCCAATGGAGCAGCGCATGCTGTTCGATACGCCGCATGTCGGGAACTCGCGCCGCTGACCATCCTGCCGACGGCAAAATACTATCACGAAGCCGCCTGATACGGCAGGGATCCACACGATTTTGCAGGGCCGACAGGAGCCTTTTGGCGACTTCGGCGTTCTGGGTGAGGCCACGAGCAGCGCTCCGGGTCGATCTGAGGTTTTTGAGGGAACCCGCCATGACCATTTCCACACTTGCGCTAACCCCGCTCATCTCGCTGATCGCCGGCGTGCTGATCCTGGTCATGCCAAGGCTGTTGAACTACATCGTCGCGCTCTATCTGATCGTCGTCGGGTTGCTCGGGCTATTTCCGCATCTAGCCGGCTGAGGCGCCGGCTTAGGCCACGCAAGCGTCCGCCCTTCGGAGTTCCGCATCAAGCATCAGAATCCAGCGATCGGACTCCGTCGCGGCGTCGACTGCTGGCTTCAATCTTTCTTTGAGGCAGTTGTCGGTTGTTGTGCGGCAATAGCGCCATTGCTCTCGGCGCGGCTTTTCGCTATGTGCCTGAAAGATGTCTTCGAAGGGGTATTCCTATGGCTGATCACTCGCCGACTGGTCCTGTCGAACTGGGCGCGAAGATGGACTATGCCGAGCATGACCGCACCTATGCGGGCTTCCTCGCGCTGGCCAAGTACGGCTCGCTGTTTTGTGGCGCCCTGCTCCTGGCGATGGCCTTCGGCTTCTTCGCGGGCGGCTTCTTCTCGGCGACCATTCTGTTCGTGCTGATTCTGGCTGTCGGCGCCTTTATCCTCCGATAGATTTTTCCGACATCTTGTCCACGGCGCCGCCGCGAGGCCGGCCGGCGTCTTGCGGGAAATAGCTTCCGGCCGAAAGGATCATGCGGTGGGACAGACGGTTTTCATCCCTCGTGAGCTCGATGCCAACGAGCCGCGCGTCGCGGCTTCGCCCGATACGGTGAAACGGCTGGCGGCGTTGGGCTTCGACGTCGTCGTCGAGGCCGGTGCCGGTCTGAAATCGCGCATCATCGATGCCGACTATGCGAGCGCCGGCGCTGCTATCGGCAAGGCTTCCGATGTCGCCAAGGCCGATGTGGTGCTGAAGGTGCGCCGGCCTGGTGATGCCGAGCTGAAGAGCTACAAGCCCGGCGCGGCTGTGATCGCCATCATGGACCCCTACGGCAACGATGCCGCCGTGGCAGCTCTTGCCAAGGCCGGCGTCACCGCTTTCTCGATGGAATTCATGCCCCGGATCACCCGCGCGCAGTCGATGGACGTCTTGTCCTCGCAGGCCAATTTGGCCGGCTATCAGGCGGTGATCGACGGGGCTTCGGAATATGACCGCGCCTTGCCGATGATGATGACGGCGGCCGGCACGGTGCCGGCGGCGAAGGTCTTCATCATGGGCGTTGGCGTCGCCGGCCTGCAGGCGATCGCCACCGCGCGCCGGCTTGGTGCGGTTGTCACCGCCACCGACGTTCGCCCCGCCGCCAAGGAACAGGTCGCCTCGCTCGGCGCCAAGTTCCTCGCGGTCGAGGACGAGGAATTCAAGGCGGCCGAAACGGCCGGCGGCTACGCCAAGGAAATGTCGAAGGAATATCAGGCCAAGCAGGCGGCACTCACATCAGAGCACATCGCCAAGCAGGATATCGTCATCACCACGGCGCTCATTCCCGGCCGGCCGGCGCCCAAGCTGGTCTCGGCGGCGATGGTCGCTTCGATGAAGCCGGGCTCGGTGATCGTCGACCTCGCGGTCGAGCGCGGCGGCAATGTCGAGGGCGCCGAAGCCGGCAAGGTGGTCACCACCGCCAACAACGTCAAGATTGTCGGCCATCTCAATGTGCCTGGCCGCATCGCGGCGTCGGCCTCGCTGCTTTATGCCAGGAACCTGTTCGCCTTTCTCGAGACGCTGGTCGATAAGACGGCCAAGACGCTTGCCATCAATCGCGACGACGATCTGGTCAAGGCAACGATGCTGACCGATGGCGGCAAGGTGGTTCATCCGGCTTTCGTGAAAGCCGACCAGCAGCCGGCAAAGGGCCAATATGTCGAGCCGGCCGCGATCCCGGCCAAGACCATGGTCGCCGATGCTTCGCCCAAGAAAGCCGCGCCCAAGAAGGCGGCCGCACCCAAGTCGCCCTCGTCGAAGCCGAAAGGGATCGCGTGATGGACCAGACCCTGCAGAAAGCCCTCGACCAGCTCGACCAGGCCTCCGCCGCCGTCCGGCTGGCGGTGCACAATCTGGCGACCGCGCCCGGCGGCACTGACGCGGCCGGTGATGCCGCGCATGCGCTCTCCGGCGGCGCCATCGATCCCTTCGTCTTCCGCTTCGCCATCTTCGTCCTGGCGATCTTCGTCGGCTACTACGTCGTCTGGTCGGTGACCCCCGCACTGCATACGCCGCTGATGGCCGTCACCAATGCCATCTCCTCGGTCATCGTCGTCGGCGCGCTGCTTGCCGTCGGCATCGCCGCCTCCGGCATTGCCGCGGGCTTCGGCTTCGTCGCGCTGATGCTGGTTTCGGTCAACATCTTCGGCGGCTTCCTCGTCACCCAGCGCATGCTGGCCATGTACAAGAAGAAGGACAAGTAGAGCGCCATGAACGCCAACTTCGCGTCCTTCCTCTACCTCGTCTCCGGTGTCCTGTTCATCATGGCGCTGCGCGGCCTGTCGCATCCGACCACCAGCCGCCAGGGCAATCTCTACGGCATGATCGGCATGGGTATTGCCATCGCCACCACACTGGCTCTGGCGACCCCGTCCGCCGGCCGCTTCGGCCTGATCGTGCTCGGCCTTGCCATTGGCGGCGGCGTCGGCGCCGTTACCGCGCGCCGCATCGCCATGACCTCGATGCCGCAGCTGGTCGCTGCCTTCCACTCGCTGGTCGGCCTCGCCGCCGTCATGGTGGCGGCTGCCGCGATCTATGCCCCGGAAAGCTTCGGCATCGGCACGGATGGCGACATTCATGCCCAGGCCCTGATCGAGATGAGCCTTGGCGTCGCCATCGGCGCCATCACCTTCACCGGCTCGGTCATCGCTTTCCTCAAGCTCGATGGCCGCATGTCCGGCAAGCCGATCATGATCGGCGCACGCCACTTCATCAACGCCGCACTTGCTATCGCGCTCGTCGTGCTGATCGTGTTGCTGGTCACCACCGAGTCCAAGCTGGTCTTCTGGCTGATCGTTGCCGCCTCGCTGGTGCTCGGTATCCTGCTGATCATCCCGATCGGCGGCGCCGACATGCCGGTCGTCGTCTCGATGCTGAATTCCTATTCCGGCTGGGCGGCGGCGGCGCTGGGCTTCACGCTCGGCAATCTGGCGCTGATCATCACCGGCGCGCTGGTCGGCTCATCCGGCGCGATCCTGTCCTACATCATGTGCAAGGGCATGAACCGAAGCTTCATCTCGGTCATTCTCGGCGGCTTCGGTGGGGAGACGGCAGCGGCCGCCGATGACGGCATCGAACGCACGGTCAAGCAGGGTTCTGCCGACGATGCCGCCTACCTCATGATGAACGCCCAGAAAGTCATCATCGTGCCGGGCTACGGCATGGCGGTTGCCCAGGCGCAGCATGCGCTGCGCGAAATGGCCGACAAGCTCAAGGCCAATGGCGTCGACGTGAAGTACGCCATCCACCCGGTCGCCGGCCGCATGCCCGGCCACATGAACGTGCTGCTCGCCGAAGCCAATGTGCCCTACGACGAGGTGTTCGAGCTTGAGGACATCAACTCGGAGTTCGCGCAAGCCGACGTTGCCTATGTCATCGGCGCCAACGACGTCACCAACCCGTCCGCGCGCGACGACAAGTCCTCACCCATCTACGGCATGCCGATCCTCGACGTCGACAAGGCGCGCACCTGCCTGTTCGTCAAGCGCTCGCTCGGTTCCGGCTATGCCGGTATCGACAACACGCTGTTCTACAAGGACGGCACCATGATGCTGCTCGGCGACGCCAAGAAGATGACCGAAGAGATCGTCAAAGCCATGGATCACTGATCCGGGATAAGCGCCGGGACACGCCAAGAATCGCCCGGCTTCGCGCCGGGCTTTTTCTTGGCAGGCTTTCTTGGCTTGACGGCGATTTCGGCGCTACGATGACGAATTCCCGCCTCGACGGCGGGATTGTCGTCGACGGAGACGTTGGTGCCTGACCCGATCGCATCGCCGCCCGCCGGGAAAGCGCCGCGCAAGCCTGGCCAGGCGGTGGTGATCGTGCATGGCATGGGCGAACAGCGGCCGATGGATACGCTGCGAGGCTTTGTCCAGGCTGTCTGGAGCCATGACCCCAACCGCGCGCCGTTTTATGCCCATGTCGCCGATCCGGCCGACCCCGCCGGCGCGAAGATCAACCAGAGCTGGATCACTCCCGACAGCCGGACCAATTCGTACGAACTTCGCCGCATCACCACGCCCTACGATGTCGATGGCCGCCGCACCGACTTCTACGAGCTTTACTGGGCCGACATCACGCAGGGCACGACGCGAGGCCGGCTTGCCGCCTGGGTGACAAATCTGCTGTGGCGCAAGCCCACCGACATACCGCCGGACGCCCGAAAGCTCTATCTGGTCACTCTGGTTGCCGCCATCATCGTCCTGGTCGCGACGCTCGCGCTTGCGACGTCGGTTTGGCAGCAGCAGATTTCGTGGACCGTCGGCGTCCTCGTCACCATCCTGGCCTCGTTCGTCATCTGGTCAGTGGACCGTTTTGGCCTTCCCTATTTCGGCGATGTCGCGGGCTATGTGCGCGCTGAAGCGGCCACGGTAGAGAAGCGGGCGCTGATCCGCGACCGCGGCCTGAAGCTGCTGAAGCGTCTGATGATGGACGATACCTACGATCGCATCGTGCTGGTCTCGCACAGCCTCGGCTCGATGATCGCCTATGACCTGTTGCAGATCTTGTGGTCCGATTTCAGGCCCCGAAAACTCGAGGCCATCCGCGACAAGGCGAAACTGAAGGCTATCCACGCCATCGACAAGGCGACGCTTGTTGCCGACGGCTCGGCATGGCCCGGCAGCCTTGACGATCTTGCCGGGTTCCGGCGCGATCAGTGGGAGCTCTATCGCCAACTGCGCACCAAGGACGACAGCCATCGGCCTTGGAAGATCAGCGATTTCGTCACGCTTGGTAGCCCGCTGACCCACAGCGAATTTCTGGTGACGCACAATCTCGCCGAATTCAGGCGCGGCATCGCCGAGCGCCTGTTCTCGGCATGTCCGCCGATTGCCGAGGGAGCGGCGGCCGGTGGCACCGTGCTTTATCAGGAAGGGCGCAACCGTTCTTCCGGCAAGCCACAGCGGGCGGTGCATCATGGCGCGGTGTTTGCTGCGACGCGCTGGACCAATATCTTCGACCGCGGCAACGGTTGGCTGACGGGCGATCCGATCTCAGGGCCGATGGCGGAGAATTTCGGCCCGGGCGTGGAGAACGTTCAGGTCGAGCTGCGCGGTTCCCTCGGCCGTGTCTTCACCCACACGCTGTACTGGTCGTTGGCGGCGACCGGTATCGAGGTTGCTGCCGGCGATCAGCCGCGCTCGCATCTCGCCGTGCTGCGCGACGCTGTCGACCTCGGTCGCAAACTGGAGCCGAGCCAAGCCGAAGTGCCGGCGATTCCTCCCCGAAAATAAGAACGGATTTCAGCGAACGGGGTCGTGGCAGCGCCGCTCGACAACTTCAAAGCAAAGCCGCTCCGGGCGGGCCAGAGTGGCTTTGTTGCAAGTGCAGTTCAACGGTTGGTGATAAAAACCGCTTCCTCATCGTCGCGCTGCCTGCCGCCAAGGGCCGCGGCAGCACTGGCGATAAAGGCGCCGATGGCCAGCGAGAGCGCACCAAGCAGGGCAAACGTCGCGCTGGCCTTCCTGGCTGTGTCGGCGGCCTGCTGCGCCTTGACCTTGGCGTCCTGGGCCTTGGCGAGGACGGCATCCACCCGGGTCCTGGCATCTGCTTCCGAAAGCCCCGTGCGAACGGCGACCAACTGCGACAGATAGGTTTTGTCGTCTGCGGAAACCTCGCCTGCCGCGGCGCCGGCGATCAGGATGCGCGAAGCCTGCCCAACCGCGGCCGCATCGCTGTCCGGATTGGCGGCCGCGAGCTTGCCCGGATCAGCCGGACGGAACAGTGAATCCACCAGGTAGGATGTCGCATTGTCGGCCGACGCGCTGCCGGCATTGGCCGAAGCCCCCGCCGATGCGCCCATGGCCGCACCAGACGCGATGGTGGACACCGCCTGCACGCCCGAGCCTATGGCAGCGGAAAGCGCGGAGCCAAGCACGCCGACGACGAGCAGTGTGGCCAACGCCCAGGCAAGAAAGCCATGGGCGGTATCACGGAAATACACCTCGTCCGTGTGGATGCCGACCCATTTGGTGCGCAGGCGTCCGGCAAGGTAGCCGCCGACACCCGAGGACAGCCATTGCACGATGATCAGCCAGACGGCGGTGGATGCCGCGAAAGTGGTGACAGATGCGCCGGATCCCGACCAGGGCGACACCATGCTCAATCCAAGCCCGGAGCCCAGCAGCATGAGGATGAAGGTCAGCGTCGAGGCCGCGAAGGCACCGGCGATGATCGGTCCCCAACTGACGGCGGTGGAGGAGGATTCTGTTGAAGTGGAAACGTCGACAGCCGATAGGGTGGACTGCATAAGTGCCCCCTATCGTACGAACAGCATGATCAGAATGATGATCGGGATCGGTATGCCGAGCAACCAGAGCAAAATGCCGCGTCCCATGGAAGCCTCCTGTTAGAAATTGTGATCGATATTGTCACAATGTCTCGCAGGGACTTCCGTTCCGGCGCGTTGCAAATTGATTTTGTTGCCGCCGGTGGAACAATTGGCGCGCCGCAGCGCGCCAATTCAGATTTAACGGCCAGATCAGATATCCAGATTGGCGACCGACAGCGCGTTGTCCTGGATGAACTCGCGCCTGGGCTCGACCTCGTCGCCCATCAGCCGCGAAAACAGCGAATCCGCATCGGTCGCGTCATTGACCTTGACCTGCAGCAGCGAGCGCACGTTCGGATCGAGCGTGGTTTCCCACAGCTGTTCGGCGTTCATCTCGCCGAGACCCTTGTAGCGCTGCATCGTCAGGCCCTTGCGGCCTGTCGCAAAGACCGCATTGAGCATCGCCAGCGGCCCCGAGATGGTTTCGGAGACATCCTTGCGGCGCAGCACCGGCGGCGACCCGTAGACCTCGCTGAGGCGCTGTGCGTAGCGGTCGAGCTGGCGTGCGTCGGCCGAATTGATCAGCGCCAGGTCGAGATGCGCATATTCCTTGACGCTGCGCACCGTGCGCTCGAACACATAGCCGCCAACGCCTTCATTCGAGGTCGACATGCGGCCGGTCCAGCCGCGCTCGGTGTCCTCGGCAATGATGTCGAGGCGTTTTGCAATCCGCTCCGCCATGTCGTTGGCGCGACCGAGATCGGCGAACACGTCCGGGTTGAGCCCACCGGCGATCGCCGCCTGCTCGACGACGCCTCTGTTGTAGCGCGTGTGCAGGCCGTTGATCAGCTGGCGCACCGCCAGCGCGTCATCGATGGCGCCACGCAGGTCCTGCCCGATGCGAACCTCGCCCGAGCCGAGCGTAAGCGATGCTTCCTCCAGTCCCGAGCCGATCAGGAACTCCTCGAACGCGCTTTCGTCCTTGATGTATTGCGAGCTCTTGCCGCGCGTCACCTTGTAGAGCGGCGGCTGGGCGATGTAGAGATGGCCGCGCTCGATCAGCTCCGGCATCTGCCGGAAGAAGAAGGTAAGCAGCAAGGTTCTGATATGGGCGCCGTCGACGTCGGCGTCGGTCATCAGGATGATCTTGTGGTAGCGCAATTTGTCGGCGTTGAACTCGTCCTTGCCGATCGAGGTGCCGAGCGCCGTGATCAACGTGCCGATCATGTCGGAGCCGAGCATGCGGTCGAAGCGCGCCCGCTCGACATTGAGGATCTTGCCGCGCAACGGCAGGATCGCCTGGTTCTGGCGCGAACGCCCACCCTTGGCGGAGCCGCCGGCGGAATCACCCTCGACGATGAAGATTTCGGATTTCGCCGGGTCGCGTTCCTGGCAGTCGGCCAGTTTGCCGGGCAGGGAAGTGACGCCGAGCGAACTCTTGCGGGTGATATCGCGCGCCTTGCGCGCCGCTTCGCGCGCCGCCGCCGCCTGGATCACCTTGTCGACGACCACCTTGCCTTCGCTCGGGTGTTCTTCCAGCCAGGTGCCGAGCGCTTCGTTGACCAGGCCTTCGACGACAGGACGGACTTCCGACGAGACCAGCTTGTCCTTGGTCTGCGAGGAGAATTTCGGGTCGGGAACCTTGACCGACAGCACCGCCGTCAGACCTTCGCGGCAATCGTCGCCGATCAACGAGACCTTTTCCTTCTTGGTCAGCCCAGAGGATTCGCCATAGCCGGTGATCTGACGCGTCAGCGCGCCGCGGAAGCCGGCCAGATGCGTGCCGCCATCGCGCTGCGGGATGTTGTTGGTGAAGGCCAGCACGTTCTCGTGGTAGCTGTCGTTCCACCACATCGCCACTTCGACGGTGATCCCGTCGCGCTCCGCCCGGATGGCGATCGGCTTGTCGATCAGCGGTTTCTTGACGCGATCGAGATATTTGACGAATTCTTCGAGGCCTCCATCGTAGTGCAGTTCATGGCGCACGACATCGGCGTGACGGGCATCGGTCAAAATGATGCGCACGCCGGAATTGAGGAAGGCAAGCTCGCGCAGCCGGTGTTCCAGCGTGCCGAAGTCGAACTCGACCATGGTGAAGGTCTCGGCCGACGGGAAGAAGGTGATCTGGCTGCCGCTGCGGCCCTCATAGGTGCCCGGCTGCTTGTCCTGCTCATAGGTGCCGGTCGCCTTCAGAGGTGCGTCGGCATTGCCATGCGTGAAACTCATCTCGAAGATCTGGCCGTTGCGGCGGATCTTCAGCTTTAGCCACGCCGACAGCGCGTTGACCACCGAGACGCCGACGCCATGCAGGCCGCCCGAGACCTTGTAGGAATTCTGGTCGAACTTGCCGCCGGCATGCAGCTGCGTCATGATCACTTCGGCCGCCGAAATGCCTTCTCCGGTGTGGATATCGGTCGGAATTCCGCGGCCATTGTCGATCACAGTGACCGAACCATCGGGGTTGAGCGTCACGGTGACGAGGTCGGCGTGACCGGCCAGCGCCTCGTCGATGGCGTTGTCGACCACTTCATAGACCATGTGATGCAGGCCCGAGCCGTCGTCTGTATCACCGATATACATTCCGGGGCGTTTGCGGACAGCGTCCAACCCCTTCAAAACCTTGATGGAATCGGCGCCGTATTCGGCTTCAGCGCCGTTGTTGTTGTCGATCTGATCGCTCATGAAAACCTGTTGTCTGGATGCCGCCTGCACAGCGCGAAAAGTCCGCGCCGAATCGCGCCTCTGATATCGACTAGATATAGGCGCAAAAGGCGGTTTTTCCAAGGTTTGCAGGCATTTCACTGGGAATGGCCGGCTGCCAATGGCGGGCCTCCGCCGGCCCCCATTTCACTTCGGCCAGCGGTCCTTGAGAAACCTTGATCATGAACTTGTATCTCGGCGCCAGCCGCCTGCTGCGGTCGCGCCCCGGCGTCATGTCGGGCGGGCGGCCGGATCAGGCGGTGGTCGTCGTTGGCGATGACCAGGGCCAGGCGCCACCACTGCGGTGGCGGTGGTGAGCATAGGCAGCAAGGCAAACAGCAAGCGCAAATCGAACTGCCCCCCAGTTCGTTCCTGTGCACGACCACCTCTCTATGGCAGCAAACCGGGGTTTTTTGCGGAAGACCAGCGTTTTCAGCCTGCCCGCATCGGCTTCAAAGCCTCGCTCCAGCGCAGCAGCCCGTCGAGCATGGTTTTGGCTCCGCCCTGCACCTGTTCGCTGGCGTTGAAAGCGCCATTTTCGTCGAGCAGTTTCTGGTACATCGGCAGCGCGACGCCTTCCGGGATCGGCATGACACCTACCGAGGTCAGCAGCGGCTTCAGCGCTTGCGCCGCGCGCAGGCCGCCGGAGACGCCGCCATAGCTGAAAATGGCGGCTGCCTTGTACTTCCATTCGCGCGAGAGATAGTCGATCGCGTTGACGATCGCCGGCGCCACGAAATAATTGTATTCCGGCGCCACGAAGACGAAGGCATCGGCGGCATCGATCGCCTTGGACCAGGCTTTGGTATGATCGTTCTGGTAGTTGCCAAGCCTTGGATGGTGCGGTTCGTCCAGCACCGGAAGCTTGAACGCATCGATGTCGGTCAGTACAGGCTCGAATTTCCCGTGCTCGCGCGCGAACCTCTCCAGCCACTCGGCAAAAATCGGTCCGGCGCGGCCTGGCCGCGTGCTGCCGATGATGATGTTCAACTGGTGCTTCAAGCTGGGCTCCTGCGGTGGCGGTATCCATTGGTGACTGCCACCTAGGGCATGCCGCTCGGGGCAACAAGAAGGCACCTCGCGGTAACCGGTCACATTCCGGAGAGTAGGGCCTTGCCGTTCGGTCACATGGACGCCTGCTTTGCGGCCCACTACATTGGGTCATCAGCGGAGCACAGCATGGACATCCAGCCCGCCCCCTTCATTCCCCCGGCGCCGAAGCCGCGCACGACGCCGCCCTCGACGCTAGAGATGATCCGCATCGTCTACCGCAACCCGCTCGAATTGTGGGGTGAGCATACCTACAACGAGCCGTGGATCTCGGCGAACGGCGTTGGCGGACATCTGATCGTCGCCAATGATCCCGCCCTGATCCGGCATGTGCTGGTCGACAACGCCAGGAACTACAAGATGGCGACGGTGCGCCAGAAGATCCTGCGGCCGATCCTGCGCGACGGCCTGCTCACCGCCGAGGGCGAGGTCTGGAAGCGGTCGCGCAAGGCGATGGCGCCGGTGTTCACGCCGCGCCACATCTTCGGCTTCGCCCAGCCGATGCTGAGGCGCACGCAGGACTTCGTCACCCGTTACGAAGACGGCGGCACGTCTGACATCGCCCATGACATGACGCTGCTCACTTATGACATCCTGGCCGAGACGCTGTTTTCCGGCGAGATATCAGGCGAGCCCGGCAGTTTCGCCAACGAGATCGACCGCCTGTTCGAGACCATGGGTCGCGTCGATCCGCTCGACCTGTTGCGTGCGCCCGACTGGCTGCCGAGGCTGACCCGCATCCGTGGCCGCAAGACCATGGCCTATTTCCGCAAGATCGTCACCGACACGGTCAAGATGCGCGAAGCGAAATTCAAGCGCGATCCCGATGCCGTGCCGCAGGATTTCCTGACACTGCTGCTCAAGGCCGAGGGACCCGACGGACTGACGCGGGCCGAGGTCGAGGACAATATCATCACCTTCATCGGCGCCGGCCATGAGACGACGGCGCGTGCGCTCGGCTGGACGCTCTATTGCCTGGCTGAATCACCGTGGGAGCGCAACCGGGTCGAGCAGGAGATCGACCAGGTGCTGGCGCGCGAGCCCGATCCGACGAAATGGCTCGATGCCATGCCCTTCACGCGCGCGGCTTTCGACGAAGCGCTCAGGCTCTATCCGCCGGCGCCGTCGATCAACCGCGAGCCGATCGAACCGGAAATGTGGAAGGATCTTCATATCCCCAAGCACGCCGCGGTGCTGGTGATGCCTTGGGTCGTGCATCGCCACAGGAAACTGTGGGACCGGCCGGATGCCTTCCTGCCGGAACGCTTCCACCCGGGAAATCGCGAAAAGATCGACCGCTTCCAGTATCTGCCGTTTGGCGCCGGCCCACGCGTCTGCATCGGCGCCAGCTTCGCCATGCAGGAGGCGATCATCGCGCTGGCGATCATGCTGTCGCGCTTCCGCTTCGACACCACCGCCGAAACGAAACCCTGGCCGGTACAGAAACTGACCACGCAGCCGCAAGGCGGTCTACCGATGCAGGTCACGCCGCGTTAGGCGTGACACCTTCAGGCAGTTGCGCCGAATTAGGCCGCGGGCTTGCGTTGCTGGAACTGGCCGGCGGCGCGGTAGCGCCAGAGATAGCTGGGCAGGATCGTCGCGATCGACTGCGGCTGGATGCCTAGCCCCGCAAGCGTCCTGTTGGTCTGGTTGGCGGCGTCCGAAACGATGTTGTGCTCGCGCAGCTGCATCACCTGGTCCTTGGTCAGCAGCGGGTTGGGCAGGAGACCGAGGATCGAGGCCTGGATGTTGGCCACCCACCACGGAACCGGCACCAGCAGCCGCTTGCGCTCGATCACGTCGAGCAGCTCTTCCATACACTGCTTGAAGGTGAGCACCTTCGGTCCGCCGAGTTCATAGATCTGGCCGCCATCCACCTTGCCGTCGACCGAGCGCGCCACCGCTTCGGCCACGTCGCCGACATAGACCGGCTGAAACTTGGTCTGGCCGCCGCCGATCAGCGGCAGCACCGGCGAATAGCGCGCCATGTTGGCGAAGCGGTTGAAGAAGCCGTCTTCGGGTCCGAAATTGATCGACGGCCGGAAGATCACGGCGTCCTTGATCGTCTCCAGCACAGCCTTTTCGCCAAGCGCCTTGGTGCGCGCGTAGTCTGATTCGGAGTCCAGATCGGCGCCAAGCGCAGAAATGTGGGTCAGGCCGGCGCCGACCGAGCGCGCGGCCTCGGCCACTGCGCGGGCGCCGAACTCGTGCACGGCGGAGAATTTCTGCCGGCCGCTCTCATGCAGGATGGCGACCAGATTGACGACATGGTCGGCGCCTTGCACGGCGCGGTCTACCGACCAGCGCACGCGCACATTGGCCTGGACCGGCTGGATCTGGCCGACATTGCCGAGCGGCTGCAAATGGCCGGCGAGATCGGGCCGCCGGCAGGCGACCCGGATGCGATAGCCGCGCTTGGCCAACGCGCGCACGACATGGCGGCCGACAAAGCCTGACCCGCCAAAGACGACGACGAGCTTTGGGGTCTGCAGGATTTCGGTCATGGCTGGCTCCGGCGCTCGCAGGCTTGGCTGAAGCCGTTTCATAATCCGTTTCGTGCCAAAGGCAAAGGGCGACGCGTCGTCGCTATCAGCCTGTCAGAACGCTTTGCCGATACGGTTGTCGACCGAATGGCGGTTGCCGCCGCGAATGACGAAGAAGAGCAGGATCGCTGCCCACAGCAGCGACTTTTCCGCACCCGAATAGCCTTGGCCCATGGTGACCCAGTGGAACCAGACCGTGACCAGCAGCACGAACAGGCCGGCAAAGGCGGCCGGCCGCGTCAAAAAGCCGATGGCGATGAAGATGCCGCCAAAGAATTCAGTGCAGGCCAGAAGCAACGACCACAACGCGCCCGGATAGAAGCCGAGACCCTCGACCATCTCGGCAGCGCCGAAAGGATTGGTGATCTTCTGCGAACCGTGGATGGCGAGAAACCCGCCGGCGACGACGCGAAGAACGGTTTCGGCACCATCGTGCAGGGCCGCGTAAAACCTGCCAAGGACCGGGATGACAAGGGCGTTGCGGGGATTGTCCGTGCTTGCCGACATTGTAGCTCCTCTGTTTTGCTCAATCAGCGCAAACGGCCGATCAGGTTGGTCGAAGTCAAATAAACAAAAGTTGACCAAAACGAGAATGTTTTACCATCGTGCGATCAAAACGCAGAAAACCCCGCCGAAGCGGGGTTTTCCGGGTGACATCCATGCGAAGCCAGGGGCCGACGGCGCGGCCTGACCTGAGACGGTATCAGGAGGGCGTGAAGCAAGTACGCCCACCCCAGCCCTGAACATCCGACATGGTGCCACCAACCTTCTTGCAGGCGGCGACGAAATCAGCGCTGCAATTGGCGAATTTTGCATGGCCGTTCTTGCAGTAGTGGTCTTCGGTGGCCCCGCCGCTCGGGGCAGCGATGACACCCGGGCTGGACGGCTTGACCGGTGCGGCCTTCAGGGTGGCTGCCTGTGTGGCGCCCATGAACGAGCCGAGCAGAAGGACGGCGGTCAGCATGGTGATCTTGGTGTTGGTCATGGCAATTTCCTTTGATTTGGGTTGAGTTTTCCGAAGCGCGAAGGACCGGCCTTCGCGTGATGCAGGCTTTCGATTTCGGTTTGCTGCTTCCCTCGGTGTGGATCGGGCAAGCTCGCCTTGCCCTGGACAAAGCTGGGTCGCAGCAAGGCGCGGAAAGGTTCAGCGGCGCGCAAAGAAAATCGCACTGCGCCGCGCCTGCGGCGGACGAATTCCAGATAACTAATTGATATTTAATAATATTCAGGAAGAATAGCGTGCAGCGAATTCGGAAATGCGCTGCACCACGGCCTTCGATGCGGTAATGCCGCGCGCTTGCGCCTTCTCGGCGGCCTCTGCGCGGGCACGACCGGGCACATGCACGCCGAAGCGCCGCCGCAGCCGGTCAAGCTGGTCCTTCATTCGTTGCTCGAAATCTGGATCGAGCAGCTTGGGTTCGATAGCAAGCACGAACAGTCCCGTGCCGGGGCTGTCCGGCCCGCCGCTGAACCATGGCGCGTCGAGCGACCAGTTGGCGCCCGACAGGCCCGCCGCCAGCACCTCGACCATCAGCGCGATGTTGGCGCCGCGCTGACCGCCGAAGGCGAGCATTGCACCCTTCATGGCGGCGGCGGGATCGGTGGTCGGATTGCCGCTGGCGTCCAGTGCCCAGCCTTCCGGGATTGTCTTGCCGTCCTCGGCCGCTTTGCGGATGTTGACGAAAGCGGTGGCGCTCGACGACTGGTCGATGACCAGCGGCGCCCCGTCGGCGGCAGGCGCGGCAAACGACATCGGGTTGGTGCAGTAGACCGGCTTGACCGAGCCCGAGCCGGCAAGCACGGCCGGGCCGTTGGTGGCTGCGAACGACACCAGTCCTTGTGCTGCCAGCCTTCCGGTGAAATAGCCGAGCGCGCCGCATGTATAGGCGTTCTTCTGCGAGAAGATGGCGACACCGAACAGCTTTGCCGCCTTGGCGAGGTCGTCGATGTTGCGGTCGAAGCCGGTATGCGCCAGCCCGCCGCGTGCATCGGAGAGATAGACTGCCAGCGCCGGCCGTGTGATCACCGGGTCGGCATTGCCGTCGATGCGTCCGGCTTCCAGCGCCTCGAGATAGTCGATGAAATGCGACAGACCGACCGAGGAAAGCCCTTCGGCCTCGGCTGATATGATCGAAGCAGTGAGCGATTGCGCCGCTTCCTCATTGGCGCCGGCGCCAAGTGCCGCCATCCGGCACAGTCCTTTTGCCTGGTCGAGACTGAGTTGCATCATGGCCGTCCTAGGGGAGTAGGGGAATAGGGGAGTACGGGACAGTGGGCAGTGAATAGCGAATGGGGATGGAAATGTGAATGTGGATAGTGGCCCGATACTCCCCTACTCCCCTACTCCCCTACTC
>NZ_RZQP01000300.1:0-6239 GCF_003998165.1 Mesorhizobium sp. M7A.F.Ca.US.007.01.2.1
CATCAGTGCCATCGAGGCCAATATCTGCGCCGCCACCACCAACAAGACGCTTGGGATCATCAATGCCAGCGCAGCCAGCATCGCCTTATTGCTCTTCATGTGCATCAGAACGACAATGCTGATCGCGGTGACGATCGCCAGCTCGAAGAACAGCGCGCCGGCGACGGCATGGTTGGTCTCATGCAGCTGCTGCGCCAGGATGCTCGGCGCCAACGCGGCGTAGAACCCGACCAGCGCCATCGCGCCGAAGCCGGTCACCGCCGGCGCGACGAAGCGCGCACGGATTTCCTCCGGGACGGAAAGTCGCGGCCGCCAGGAGATCCCCCCGAGGCCGCCCGGCTTCGACACCGTTTCGCGAGTGCGCCAGACCAGGATCGTCACCACCACAAGTGCTGCCAGATAGACGATGAAGATCAGCCGCAACGGCCATGGCTCGTATTCAGCCAGAAATCCCGAAATCAGTGCGCCGAGGCCGAGGCCGAGGAAATTGGTGCTGGTGGCAATCACACTGGCGCGCGACTTGTCCGCGCCGGGAAGAAGCTCGGCAATCCACGCGGTTCCGGTCCCCGCGCCGACGCCGATGCCAAGCCCGCTCAGGATGCGGGCGACGTCGAGCGAGACGACGTTTACGGCAAACAGGAAGACAAGCGCACTGACGATGGCGACGAGCATGGCCGCCAGGCTCGCGGGCCGGCGTCCGACAATATCGGAGACGCTGCCCAACATCAGAAGTGCCGCCAGATTGCCGACGACATACACGGCGTAGATCAGCGTCAGGGTGATTTGTGAAAAGCCGAATTGCTGCTTGTAGACGATGTAGAGCGGCGTCAGCACCGTGCTGCCGGCAAACAGCACCGCAATCATCGCGGCGACGGTGGGGATTGCGAGAGCATCGCCACCTGCCCCTTCGTGCGTATGCGCAAAATCGCGAATGGCCATGGCCAACCTCGTCACCAATTTCGGGGATCGAGGATCTAACGCGGTTTCATCCACGACGTTCCAACCGACAGGCAGGCTCCTGACAGCACGGTGGACATTGCTTGAGCGGGATGTCCGCCGGCTGAACAGGCTCGGATCGGGGCCAGCGGCTCCGATCCGTCATCTATCGTTCAACCGGTCGGCGTTACCTGCAAGCAAAGCCGGGCGCGATCTTGCACTTGCCGGGACGCGGCCTGTGCGGCGGCCGATGGTGCGGAGGACGGTGCGGCTTGTGCCAGTGTGGCGGCCGATGCGGCGGACGCACGATGATGATTGGCGGGCGAACGATCTGGGAGCGTTCAAGATAACCGGCGCTGGCCCAGCCGCTCACGCCGCCGCCATGGATTCTACACCAGCCCGGCTGGCAGCCGGTGACATTGACCCTGAAGCCGGCGGGCAGCGTTCCCACTTTGGCGTATCCCGCTCCCGGCCCGCTGCGGACGTTGAGGTTGGTCGAGGTGTGAGCGCTGTAGGCGAAGGCCGCGGCGGACGTCCCGAACACCGCGGCCAGGATGGTCGCGGCCACAAGCAGAAAACGAAATCTCATCAGTCCCCTCCATTCGAATCCCGGCCGTTCATCTGCTTCGGCCAAGACTGCCCTGCAAGAGGAGCGGCCAAGCCAAGAAAAGTCAACAGGTGGGCGGCCGTAACCGTCCTGGCCAGCGGGACTGATGCCGGATTTTCCTTGGACATGGTTGAGGAATTTCGCGGTTGCCATTTATTGGCTCCTCAACATCCGCTAGCGTTACTCTCTTTCGACAATTCATCGCGGGCAAAGGTGGGATCCATGGGCAAAGGCAGGGTCGAGGCATTCACCGATGGCGTCGTGGCTATCATCATCACCATCATGGTGCTTGAGTTGAAAGTGCCGCATGGCGAGGATTTCTCCGCCTTGGTGCCGTTGTGGCCGATCTTCTTCTGCTACGTGCTGTCCTTCATCAATGTCGGCATCTACTGGAACAATCTGCACAACATGTTCCACACCGTTCAGCGGGTCGACGGGCGCGTGCTGTGGGCGAACCTCAATCTGCTGTTCTGGCTGTCGCTGATGCCGGTGACCACAGCCTTCATGGGCGAGAACCACTTTGCGCCGGTGCCGGTAGCAGTCTATGGCACCGACCTCGCGCTATGCGCCATCGCCTACACCATACTCGCCGCCGCGCTGCATCGCCTGCACGGCAATGATACCGCCTTTGCCAAGGCGCTGGGTAATGACCGCAAGGGGAAGCTCTCGCTGGCTGTCTATATCGTGGCCGTCGTGCTGACCTTCGTCAGCCAGTGGATCGGCGTCGCGCTCTATGTGCTGGTCGCGATGATATGGCTCGTACCGGATAGGCGCTTTGCGCGGGTGATCGAAAAGTAGTTGTCTTCACACATTTTCAAGGTAGAGCGCTGCACGGCTTTCCCAAATTGCCCTACTTGCGCATCGCTTTCAGTTTTTCCGCCACCGATGCGGCGAGGTCGGCATAGAGCTCCTCCAGCCGTTCCGCGGCCTTGATGATCGAGAAATCATGGCCGAATTTTTCCAGCGCCATGCGCAGTTTCTCGACGAACTCGGCTTGTTTCTCCAGCGCGGAAAAGAGTGTCTTCACCTGCGCTTCGCTGATGTCGGGATTGGCCAGCATCTGCGGCACCTCGCGGCCCATCTGGTCGCCAATGGCGGTCTGCTCCTTCAGAATTGCAACCCAGTCCGTCAATCAGGAACCTCCGTTTGTCCCCAGGCCTAAATCTCTTTTGCGGGGACAAGGGGCAACATGCGCAGCCTCGGCCGGACTGGTCAACCGACAAGACGAGCAGAGGCTTGCACCGGCCCGTTCCGGCGCTAAGTTCGGCGCCATCGAACAAGGAATCCATCGCCCATGATCACCGACGCCGAGATCCAGACCGCCCTGCCCGCGCTTGCTCCAGGCAATGCCGCCGTGATCACCGGCGCTGCCAGCGGCATCGGTCTGGCGGCCGCCAAGCGGCTTGCATTGCTAGGCATGAAGATCGTGCTGGCCGACATTGGCAGCGCGCGGCTTGACGACGCCTCGCGCGCCGTTTCCGCGATTGCCGGCGACGGTGCCGTGCTTGCCGTCGCCGCCGACGTTTCGAAGGCGGATGAGGTGGACCGTCTCGCCGAGAGGGCGTTCGGCGCCTTCGGCGGCGTGTCGCTGCTGATGAACAATGCCGGCGTGGGCGACAACCCCGGAAAGCCGTGGGAAAACCGCGATGCCTGGAAACGGCTGCTGGACATCAATTTCTGGGGCGTTGTGCATGGCGTGGAGGCCTTCGCGCCGCGCATGCTGGCCTCGGCCAGGCCGGGTCTGATCGTCAACACCGGCTCCAAGCAAGGCATCACCACGCCGCCCGGCAATCTTGCCTACAATGTCTCCAAGGCAGGAGTGAAAGCCTTCACGGAAGGCCTGGCGCACGCGTTGCGCAACGAACCCGGCGCCCATGTCGCTGCCCATCTGCTGATCCCCGGCTTCACCTTTACCGGTCTGACCGAGGGTGCGACGGAAAAACCGGCCGGCGCCTGGACCGGCGAACAGGTTGTGGATTTCATGCTGGAATCCCTGACCAGGGGAGATTTCTACATCCTGTGCCCGGACAATGAGGCGGCCCGGCCGCTGGATGAAAAGCGCATGGCCTGGGCGATCGGCGACATCATCGAGAACCGCCCCGCTTTGTCGCGCTGGCATCCGGACCACAAAGGCAGTTTCGCAGCCTTCATGAAAGGCTGATTTTCAGGCCGCTTGCTTTTTCGACCCGCGCTTCTGTGCCACGGCCTTCTTCGCCGCGATGTCGGCGATCTGTTCGTCATGCCGCTTTGCCGCACGCTCGCATTTGGCGCGGATTTCCTCGACTTCGGATTCGGTCAGATGCTCGATGCCGATGAAGTGGTTGTGGCCCTTGCCGACCCGGATCAGTTCGTCGAGCTTGGCCTGGATCGCCGCGCCGTCGCGGTTCTGAGTGTTCTGGATCAGGAAGACCATCAGGAAGGTGATGATGGTCGTGCCCGTGTTGATGACAAGTTGCCAAGTGTCCGAAAAGCCGAAGAACGGACCGCTCACCCCCCAGGCGATGATGATGAGGCAACAGACGGCGAATGTCGGCGGCAGGCCGGCTATGCGGGCGACCCAGTTGGCAACCTTGGTGAAATGCTTTTCCATCTATCGAAATCCTCGACGCTGCGGCGCGATGAGAAACAATCAGCGACCGCTTCAGGTTCCCCATGCGAACAAATACCTCAGGTACAATTGCCTGCACGCATAGGGAGAATAGTCTGGAAAACACACCTTATGGGTTCAATGCCACAGTACTCCTGCAGGCAAGAGTGCCTGTTCCTTCCGCTTCACAGCGGTTTACCTCCAGCCCCTTCCGCTGCGCCACCCCCGCATGGCGGAAGGGGTTTCAGTCCGGAGAGCGCGGAGCATGGTTTCCCGAAAGCGCCGACCGGCAGAAGGACAGACGGTCGCTCCACTTTCCCGCAGATTGCTTGGCAGCGCCGGCCTAGGCCTGCTGATGGCCTGCGCGGCCGTGACCGCCAGGGCAGAACCATCAACAGCACCGGCTGCCGAAATAGCGACCGATCCGACAATCACCGGCAGTCTCGAAAGGCATTGGACCAACAACGCGCTGGACAGCGACCATGCGGTCAAGGACTGGTACACACTGTTGCGCGGTTCGCTGCAGCAGCAATGGGGCGACAACGACGCCAACGCGAAATTCAGCGCGGACTTCCAGGTAACGCATTACGACAAGACGTCGATCGAGGACGACCGCGGATTGTCGCTGTCGGCCGAGGCCTTCCGCCGGCTCGGCCCGGGTCTCGAACTGAGGGGATCGCTGAGCTATCGCGTCTCCAGCACCGGCGACAATCTGGATATCGGCCCGCTGACGCTGGGTACGCGGGAGTTCAAGCAGGTCTTCGGCGCCCAGACACAACTCGGCATCGACCTCGGCAACGCCACATCGCTGATCCTCGAGGCCGCCGACAGCTACGAAAAGCTCGGCGCGACGCATTTCCAGGAAGATCTCATCTTGCCGGCGAAGCTGCATGCCGACCGCAATCTCTTCCAGTTGGCGGCTCGGGTCACCCGGACAGTTGGCCAGCTTGCCTTCGGCGCGTCCGCGTCTGCGCTCTTCGCCAGCGTCGAGGAAATCGGTTACCCGCCGCTGTTCCTGTCGTTCAACGCCTATACGCTGCGCGCCGAGGCGGCCTACAAGGCCACCGATGGTTCGACGCTCGGCGTGGCCCTGGGTGCGCAGTTCCTGCGTGGCGCCGATAACATCTACCAGCGCTGGCGTCCGACCTGGCAAGTCACCTTCGGCAAGCCTCTGCCGCACGGCTTCGAGCTGCGCGGCACCTATTTCGGTCGCTACGAAACGTCCGAAACCGACGACCCCCTGGCTTCGTGGCTGCAGCGCGCGGAATTGGAACTGGGCATGAAGGTGCGCGAAAACCTCGGCATCGCTTCCGGCATCTTCTATGAGCTCAAGGACAATTTGCTCTACGAGAACCAGGAGCGCCGCAAGGGCGTCTATGCCGAAGCGACCTACAACGCGACCAAATCGATGGCCATTGTCGTTCGCGTCGACGTTTCCGAGACCTTCAAGACCGTGATCGACGAGCGCGAACACACGGTCGATGCATTTGTGGGCCTGCGGGCGAAGATCTAGCTCATTCCCGCGCTTGACTGGGTAGGCCCACAAGCGGAGGCAGGAGGGTGTTGAAGACCCTCCTGCCCACGACACGTGACATAAGGATGCCCGTGACTTTCCTGCTCAGTGACGGCCGCCCAGCTTGTAGCTGTTGCCGCCAAGGACATTGACGCCGATACCGCTGAGAACGCCGGTAAGGACGTTGGTCTTGTTGCCGTTCAGAATGCCCTGGACGACATTGCCGCTCAGGATGTTGTTGCCACTCAGGATGCCATTGAGCGCGGTCACCTGGCCGACACCGATGGACGGCGACACATTGATCAGGCTACCCGAGCTACCTCCCCAGCCGCCGGCATAGGCGCCGACAGTCGAGAACGAAACCATAGCAGCGGTGAGTACAAAAGCGAACTTCTTCATGACTTCTCTCCATTGTTGCTAGTAGTGTTTTCTTCGACTTCTTACGACTTACCCCCGAAACGAGTAGTGCATTTTGCCGAAAGTCTTGCAACCTTGGAGTGTTTAATTTAACGGATACAATCCGTTTTCCATTTCTTAACTTTAATATTTTACGTTAAGAAAATTGGTTACCGTCGACGTCTTGAGCTGGTCAGACG
>NZ_RZQP01000301.1:0-6184 GCF_003998165.1 Mesorhizobium sp. M7A.F.Ca.US.007.01.2.1
ACCCAATAGAGTTCCGGAAGAAAAATGTCCTGGGAGATGGCGATCTCGGTGCCACGGGGCAGGTTTTCGAGGCCGACGTGCTGGGTCCGATGCTCGATCGCATGGAGACACTGCGCGCCAGCACCGGTACATCAGAGGCCAAGGCCGACGGCAGGCTCTATGGAATTGCGACCACGGTCGGCACATGGTTCGTTTTCGTCGGGCCTTCGGCGGCGACGGTGAATTTGAACGCCGACGGCAGCGCAACGCTGGTCACCTCGGGTGTGGAGATCGGATCCGGCACGATGGTGCAATCCCTGCCGCAGATCGTGGCTGGGCAGCTCGGGCTTGCTCCCGACCAGGTGATCGTGCGCGAAGCCGATACGGATGCCGCCGGTCTCGATGTCGGCGTTGGCGGTGGGCGCACCACCGTGTCCATTGGTGCCGCGAGCATCGCCGCCTGCGCGGAAGTGCGAGAGAAGCTGCTGCGGACCGCCGGCGAGATGCTCCAGACCCGACCGGAAGACCTGGTGCTGCGGGACGGTCGTGTCGAGATCACGGGACTTCCCGGTTCCGGCATGTCGATCCCCGCTGTCGTCGCCCATGCGCAGGCAACCACCGGCCCGATCACCGGAAGCGGAGCCTTTACCGCCAGGAACACTCCGGCAATGTCCGGCTGCGCGATGGGGCATTTCATCGATGCGCTCGACATTCCCGTCTTCGTCGTTCACGAGGCCGAGGTGGCGGTTGATCCAGACACCGGCCATGTCGAGGTGCTGGCCTATCGCGTAGTTCAAGATGTCGGCCGCGCGCTCAACCCGCGCGCCATCCTGGGCCAGATACAGGGCGGCGTGGTACAGGGGCTCGGCTATGCGTTGCACGAGGAGGTGACGCTCACCGCCGACGGATGCATCGCGCAGGACGATTTCGAGACTTATCGCCTGCCGCTGGCGCAGGATGTGGTTCCGGTCGCCGCCGACTTTTACGAGGGCGCGCCGTCGATGGGGCCTCTAGGCACCAAGGGTGCGGGCGAGGTCCCGATCCTGGCGGTGGGCGCGGCGATCGGCTGCGCTGTGGCACGCGCCATCGGCAAGCCGGTGCGGCAGCTGCCACTGACGCCGCCGCGCGTGCTTCGACTGCTGCATGAGCGCGAACCACCGCCGGAATTCCCGCACGTCGCCCCCGGCTGGGCGTTGAACACTCTGGGCTGAGGCAAGTAAACCATGGTCACCCTGAACTGCGACATGGGCGAAAGCTACGGCAACTGGCGCTTCGGTGACGATGCCGGCATCATGCCTCATATCGATTGCGCCAACATCGCCTGCGGCTTCCACGCCTCCGATCCATGGACGATGCTGAAGACCGTGCGGCTCGCCCTTTCGCATGGCAAGCGGGTCGGCGCGCATCCCTCCCTTCCCGATCGTGAGGGGTTCGGCCGGCGCGAAATGAGACTTCAGCCGGAGGAACTGACAGCTGCCTTCCTCTACCAAATCGGTGCTCTGACAGGGATGCTGGCCGCCGAGGGCGGGCAACTCAGCCATGTCAAGCCGCATGGCATCATTTACGGCATGGCCGCGCACGACGTCGACACTGCCCGGGCAATTGCCGCGGCGGTCAAGCCGTTCGGCGTCCCTCTCTTCGGCATGGCGGGAACCTGTCACGAGACGTCGGCAGCCGAACTCGGCGTTGCCTTCGTGGGCGAGTTCTTTCCCGATCTTGCCTACGCTCCCGGCGGCAGCCTGATCATCCCGCGCGTCCAGTCGGCCATCGACCTGACGCTTGCCGAGCACCGCATGGTGGGGGCGCTTACCCGACGCGAACTCGTCACGACAGACGGCACGATCCGCCCGGTCGCCTTCGACACCGTCTGCATCCACTCCGATCCGCCGAATGCGCGCGACGTCGCCGCGCTGATGCGGCGGATCATCGACACTCATTCCAACGGCCTGCCATGATTCACTCTCCCGAATCGTGAAAGCTCCACGCAAGGGACTCGAGGACTATCTCGAACTCACTGCCCGAACCATTTCTCCAAGCCGCTGAGGACTTCCATGGATGCGCTTTCCAACTCTCTCGCCGCCGCCGACATCGCCACCACCATGCACCCCTACACCAACCTGCGTCAGCACGAAGAAACCGGGCCGCTGATCATCAGCCGCGGCGACGGCATCCGTGTGTATGACGAACGCGGCAAGGAATACATCGAAGGGCTGGCCGGGCTCTGGTCGGTGGGCGTCGGCTTTTCGGAAAAGCGGTTGGCCGACGCTGCCTATCAGCAAATGCTGAAGCTGCCCTACTACCACACCTTCTCCTCCAAGGCGCATGAGCCATCCATCCGGCTCGCGGAGAAACTCGTGGACATGACACCGGAAAACCTGACGCGTGTCTTCTTCACGTCGTCGGGCTCGGAAGCCAACGACACCATCGTCAAGATGATGTGGTTCATGAACAACGCGCTGGGCCGGCCAAAAAAGAAGAAATTCCTGGCACGGACCAAGGGCTATCACGGCATCACCGTCGCCTCCGGCAGCCTGACAGGCTTGCCGGTCAACCATCGCGACTTCGATCTGCCGGCCATTCCCGTTCGCCACCTGACCTGCCCGCACTTCTATCGCTTCGGCATGGCAGGCGAAGACGAAGCCGCCTTCACGGCGCGCCTACTCGCCGAGCTGGAAGCGGTGATCGCCGAAGAAGGGGCTGACACCATCGCAGCCTTCATAGGAGAGCCGCTCATGGCAGCCGGCGGTGTTCTGCCACCGCCGGTCGGGTACTGGGAAGGCGTGGAGAAAATCTGCCGGGCAAATGATATCATTCTGATAGCGGACGAGGTGATCTGTGGTTTCGGGCGGCTTGGTACGCCCTTCGGCGCTCAGAAATACGGCTTCACGCCTGATATCATGACGGTCTCCAAGCAAATCACGTCGTCTTATATGCCGCTTGCCGCCGTCATTTTCTCCGATGCGATCTATCAGGCGATCGCCGACAACACCGCCACGATCGGCAATTTCGGCCACGGCTTCACGGCGTCAGGTCATCCGGTCGCGACGGCAGTGGGTCTCGAAAACCTGGCCATCTTCGAGGAGCGGGACCTGATCGGAAACGCGGCCCGCCTCGAGACGTCGTTCCAGGCCGGCATCCGCTCATTTGCCGATCACCCGCTTGTCGGCGAAGCGCGGGGCACCGGTCTTATCGGCGCCGTTGAGCTGGTGGCAGACAAGGCGACGAAACGCCCCTTCGCCAAGGTTGGGCGCGCAGGGGGTATCGCAGCAGGGATCGGCCACGAGGAAGGCCTCATCTTCCGCGCCATCGGCGATCAGCTCGCGCTCTGCCCGCCGATGATCTCGACAGAAGACGATGTGAAAGAAATCATGACGCGCATGGGCCGGACGCTTGAGCGCCTGACCGGTGCGGTTGCCAAGGAGGGACTCGAATGACCCGCATGAAAGCCGAACCGGTCGTCCATATCGACGACGAACGCTTTCGGGTCACCGAATGGCGCTTTGCCACCGGGGCCGAGACCGGCTGGCACATCCACGGACATGACTACGTCATCGTGCCGCTTACGGACGGCAAGCTCGGTCTCGAAGGTCCGGACGGCGCGCAGGCGCAAGCCGCTCTCACCCAAGGGGTGCCCTATTCGCGGCGGACGGGTGTGGCCCATAACGTCATCAATGCCGGCGATGCGCCGCTGGCCTTTCTGGAGGTCGAGGTCGTTGAGGCCGGCGACCTCGCAGCCAGGCGGCTCGCCGTGCTCGACCGGTTCCTCGCAGCCTGGAACGCCCGCGACGTGGGCGCGCTGATGGACTGCATGGCTGAGAATTGCGCTTTCCACGGCTCGGCTGGACCCGATGCCGAAGGGCGCAAGCATATGGGGCGTGACGCCGTGCGCGCCGCCTATGCAGCGCTGTTCGATGCTTTCCCGAAGGCCGCGTGGACCAGAGGACGGCACGTCGTGACGGGCGACACCGGGCTTTCATCATGGCGCTTCGTCGGCACCACGGCAGCGGGGCAGCAAATCGAAGTCGACGGCTGCGATATCTTCGCTTTCTCGGGGGAGCTCATAGCGCTCAAGGATTCCTACCGCAAAGCGCGAGGGTAGCGAAAATCTGAATTCATCGGGCAACGAGGGCGGTCCAAGCGGGCCGCCCTCGTTTTTTGTCCAAAGGCAAGATCCTCAAAAGATGAAAGGGCCGGGCTTACCCGGCCCATCTTCTTACTTGAGCAAGGCTTCCATCGGTACCGGCTCGGAAATCGTCCAGTTGCCTACAACACCCGGCTTGCCGGCCTTGGTCTCGACGATCAGGTACCGCGTCTGGTTCTGGTGATGCAGTTCCGGCGTGAAGGTACGAGGCCCGAACAGCGTCGGCTCGTTCTTCATCTTCTCCAGTTCCGCGACGACGGCGTCGGCATCGGTCGTGCCTGCACGCTCCACCGCCTTGGCCCAGACGTCGACCATGACGTAACCCGGAAAGACATACTGGCTCGAGGGATCGGCGCCTGTCTTCGCCTTGTAGGTGGCATTGAACTTCAGCACTTCCGGATTGGGATCGTCGCCATAGATCGATCCCTGAACGGGGACGTAGAAGTTCGTCAGATCGGGCACAGCGGATAGCCAATAGCTACCGTCGACGCCCGAGCCATTCAGGATCATGGAGTTGATGCCCGCGGCACGAAGCTGCTTGATGGCCGAGACAGCGCCCGGCATCATTGTGCAAAGCATGATCGCATCCGGCTCCTTCGGCAGAGACTTGATGCGGGTGATCTGCGCGGCGATGGAGGCGTCCTCGTTCTTGAAGGTGTCTTCACCGACAAGCTTCGCGCCTTGGGCTTCGAGCTTCGGCATCATCCAGTCGAAGCCGTCGCAGATGCCCTTGTTGTAGGCCGTCCAGGTATCGAGCAGACGGTAGAAGTCCTTTGCGCCTTTTTCCTTGAATGCCCACTCGGCCATGGTCGCGCCCTGCACGGGCGCCAGCACCGACGCGGAGAAGCTGTGCGGGCCGACACCCTGGATACCGGCCTTGACCGATTCCGCGCACAGGAAGAAGGAGATACGGCCCGCGTCCTCGGCCGCGAGCGCAGCCGGCGATCCGAAGTCGTAGTCGCACGAGACGACCACGAGATCCGCGCCCTGGTCGAGCACGGAGAGGCCCGCCTTGGCGCCTTCGGCCCGGTCGGACTTGGTGTCGGCCTTGACGACCTTGATCTGCTTTCCAAGCAGACCGCCAGCCGCATTGATCTCGTCGATGCGGATCAAGGCCGCCTCCTGCGCAGGCTTGTCATAGGCTTCCATGAAGCCCGACTCCGCAGTGGCGAAGCCGATGACGATGGTCTTGTCATCGGCCAGGGCCGGGTATGCGATGGACATCGAGGCCAGAGCGGTTGCGACAATTCTCATTTTGTATGTCATGCACGTCTCCTTTTTGTTTTCCGGTCGGGCTTGTGCCGCCGGTCACTTGTTGCGACTGCTGCGGGGTAAGGTGATCTCGCGGTTGCCCATGAGTCCGGATGGGCGAAGCGCGAGGATCACGATCATGATGACGCCGAGGGCTATTTCCTGAACCCCTTTCGGGAGGGCGAAAGTGGACTCGCCGAGCGATACGCCTGCCTCCAGCCAGCGCAGCGCCTGGATGAGGGCGGACAGCAGGACGACACCCACCACACCCCCCGACAGGCTGCCCATGCCGCCGACAACGAGCATGGAAAGGGTGATGAAGGTGAGACCGAGATAGAATGTGTCGGGTGTGACCACGCCGATGGAATGAGCCATGAGCGCACCGCCCAGCCCCATCACCGCGCCTGATATGACGAATGCCACCAATCTTTCCCTGGGAATGTCGATACCGGAAGCCGCGGCGGCGGTGGGCTCGTCGCGGGCAGCACGAAGGGCCAGGCCGGACCGGGAGATCGCGTGCGCCCAGGCGATGAAGATCGCGACCACGGCGCCGATGAGATACGGCCAGATCACGCGTACGATCGGAATGCCGACGACCGATGAGGTCGCTCCGGTCACGCTCTCCCAGTTGGAATAAATTGTGTTGATCATGGCGAGCATCGCGAAGGTCGCGATCGAAGCCGCGATGCCCGATAATCGCATCAGCACCCGCCCGAAGATGAGAGCGGCGAGGGCGGCGAACAATGCTGCCAGCGTAGCCGATTGCCAGTACGGCAATCGGGTCGCCAGCAGCCATTCGGGCAGTCCCGGCAG
>NZ_RZQP01000302.1:0-6179 GCF_003998165.1 Mesorhizobium sp. M7A.F.Ca.US.007.01.2.1
CCGATGTCACCGTATCGGGCCGGGCGCGGGCGGCCGCCGGCCTCGCCGACAATGATTTCGACTTCGTCATCATGAACCCGCCCTTCAACGCTCCCCGGGACCGCGCCTCCCCCGATCGCCTCAGAAAAGAGGCCCATGTCATGGAGGACGGGGTGTTCGAGAGCTGGATCCGCAGTGCGGCGGCGGTGGTCAGGCCGCGCGGCGGGCTTGCCGTCATCGCCCGCCCCGAACAGCTCGGCGCCATTCTCGATGCGATCGCAGGGCGCTTCGGCGATGCCGAAATGCTCGCCGTCCACCCTCGCCCAGACGCCGCGGCAATCCGCATCGTTGTGCGGGCAGCGCTCGGGGCACGGGGAAAGCTTGCCATCCGCCCGCCCCTGATGCTGCACGCGCAATCAGGCAACGGCCCTGACGAGCGCAGCGAAATGATTACCAACGGCCTCGCCTCGCTGTTCGGAGATTGAGCTATTCTGCCTGGCCACATTGCCGTTGGCCGGGAAATCCCTACATGCCTGCAACCTATCGACCGGAGACCGCGCCCTCGTGAAACGCCTTATCAACCGCCTGCTGCCGAAATCCTGGCGCTCCACCGTCGTCACCATTCCGGTCATCCGGCTGCACGGCACCATCATGGCAGGCGGTGGCCAGTTCCGGCCGAGCCTGTCGCTGGCCTCCACCGCTGGCCTCATTGAGAAGGCGTTTTCCTACGACGCCCCGGCAGTCGCCATCTCGATCAATTCGCCCGGCGGCTCGCCGGTGCAGTCGCGGCTGATCTTCAAGCGCATCCGTGACCTGGCCACGGAAAAGAACAGAAAGGTACTGGTCTTCGTCGAAGACGTGGCGGCGTCGGGTGGCTACATGATCGCGGTTGCCGGTGATGAGATCTTCGCCGACCCATCCTCCATCGTCGGGTCGATCGGCGTGGTCTCGGCTTCGTTCGGCTTCCCGGAACTGATGAAGAAGATCGGCATCGAGCGACGCGTCCACACCGCCGGCCAGAACAAGGCGGTGCTCGACCCGTTCAAGCCCGAGAAAAAGGAAGATGTCGAGCGGCTGAAGGCGCTGCAGCTCGAGGTGCACGGCACGTTCATCGACCTCGTCAAGGAGCGGCGCGGCGCGAAACTGAAAGACGACCCGGACCTGTTCACCGGCCTGTTCTGGACCGGCATCAAGGGCCTTGAACTCGGCCTGGTCGATGCGCTCGGCGACATGCGCACGGTGCTCAAGACCCGTTTCGGGGCGAAAACCCAGCTCAGGCTGATCACGACACCGCGCGGTTTCCTCAGCCGCTTCGGCCTGTTTGGCTCAAGCAAGGGCTTTTCAGCGCCCGATATCGCAGGCGCTGCCGCCAGCGGCCTGATCGATGCGGCGGAAGAGCGCGCATTGTGGTCTCGCTTCGAGCTTTGAAAACCCGGCAAAAGCGTCTAGCATGAGAGCTTAACCGACCCGACCGGCCACCTTCGCCGGCCCAGCGTGGGAGGAGTTTTGGTATGCCGCAGATCATTTTCTTCGCCGTCGTTGGCGTCGCCGCCTATTTCGGCTACCGCACCTTCATTAGGGAAGCCGAACGCGTGACCGCCAAGGTGCGGCGTACCGAAAAGCAGACGGCCAACGGCGCGATGGGCACTTTGGTCAAGGATCCGAAGACCGGCGAGTACCGGCTGGCCAAGGACTGAGCACCATTTCGCAGACCATTGTGGACACCGACATCGGGTCGCGTAGCTGGCACGCGCACGCCAAGATCAATCTTGCGCTGCATGTCACCGGCAGGCGACCTGACGGCTATCATCTGATCGAAAGCCTGGCGGTGTTCACGCGGTTTGGCGACAGGATCGAAATCGCGCCCGCCGACATTGATGAATTTACCGTGTCCGGCCGCTACGCCCCGGCCGTTCCTCTCGACGCCAGCAATCTGGTGCCTAGGGCGCGCGATGCCCTGCGACAGGCGGTCGGGCACGAGAGAACACCGCCGGTCGCTATCCGGCTGGAAAAGAACCTGCCGGTCGCCTCCGGCGTCGGCGGCGGTTCGAGCGACGCGGCGACCGTGCTGCGCGGGCTGGTGGAGACATGGGGCCTGGATATCGACGGCGCAGAGCTGGCGCGGATCGGCATTTCGCTCGGCGCCGATGTGCCGATGTGCCTGGCGGCAAAGCCGCTGGTCGCGCGCGGCATCGGAGATGAACTGTCGATGGTGCCGGATTTTTCGGCGCTTGGCCTGGTGCTGGTCAATCCGGGCACCCCGGTCTCGACGGCGGACGTCTTTGCGGCGCTTTCCCGGCGCGACAACGAGGCCTTGCCGCCGCTGCCGCGCAGCATCGATTTTCATAGCCTGCGCAACTGGCTGGAGATCACCCGCAACGATCTCGAGCCCGCCGCGCTGGCGATGCAGCCGGCTATCGGCAGGGCGCTTTCCTGGCTGAACAAGGCCGGATCGGGTTTTTCACGGATGTCCGGGTCTGGCGCCACCTGCTTCGGCCTGTTCGAGACCGGCAATGTCGCCAAGCGCGCCGCCGCCGAAATCCGCGGCCGCCAGCCCGACTGGTTCGTCGCGGCGACGCGCAGCATCGCATCGGAGGGATCGGATGGCCAGAATTGACGAGAGCCGCTCCTTCATTCCCGTGCGCATCGCGGTGCTGACCGTTTCAGATACGCGCAGCCTCGCCGACGACAAATCCGGCCAGACGCTGGCCGACCGCATCACCGAGGCCGGCCATATGCTGGCGGCCCGCGATATCGTCACCGACGATCGGGAAAAAATCCGCGACACGGTTCTGGCGTGGTCGCGGGACAAGAATATCGATGTCATCATCACCACCGGCGGCACCGGTTTCACCGGCCGTGACGTGACGCCGGACGCGCTGGAGCCGATCTTCGAAAAGCGCATGGATGGCTTTTCGGAAGTGTTCCACCGGATCTCCTACGACAAGATCGGCACCTCGACGATTCAGAGCCGGGCGACCGGCGGCGTCGTCAACGCCACCTTCGTCTTCGTGCTGCCGGGTTCGCCAGGCGCCTGCAAGGACGCGTGGGACGGCATCCTGAAGGCACAGCTCGACTACCGGCATATGCCGTGCAACTTCGTCGAGATCATGCCGCGCCTGGACGAGCATTTGCGGCGCGGCAAATCAGCTCCGTAAAGCCGAGGCAAGCGTCGCTCTCAGCGGATGACCGGTTCGCCATGAAACCGCCGGCGCGACGGCGGCGACACGCCGAAGCCGACTTCCATCATCAGTCGCGGCGTGCGTGCCGGCACGGTGCCCATATGGAAGCCAAAAGGGTCCTCGACGAAACCGAGACCGGCCTCGCCGGTCAGCGTCACCGGGCTCTGCTCGCCATAGACATCCAGGACCTGTTGCGCGGGGTGGCCAACCAGAAGCGTGAGCTGGTGCTTGAGGCTGCGGCGCTTGTGGCTGCCCCTGACATAGACATGCGGACCGGTGTCGGCGTCGACCGGCTTGAGGTAGAAGAAGAATTTCAGCATGCGCCAATCATCGAGGTCGAAATGATACTTGCCGAGCGAGGCGAGGTTCTTGTCGGCATCCGAAGCGGCACCGGTTGGAAAACTCCACCAGACGCGCGTCGTGATCAGTTTTGCCTGGCCGCCGAGATAGTGCGCGGCAATATCCAGAAGCAGCGGATCGCGCTGGATGGCAAGCGCCGCCGGGCAGTCGAGGATGCGCTCGAAAAAATGCCCGCTGAGCAGCGAGCGGCCAAGGCGTTTCTCGGCCTCGGGATGTTCCCCCGGCATGAATTCGAGACGGCGGTCGAAATTGCCGAAGCAAGGCGTGCGCCCGGCGAAGTCGGCGATCTCTTCATGGATATCAGGCGGCAGGACCAGGCCTGAGAACAGCCCGTCGGAGCGCAACGCATCGACGACCGCTCCCCGTTCGACACCGGCAAACATCGTATCCCCGGCATTGGCGACCGGGCGGGCGCGTTTTGCGCCCAGCCAATGCATGCGGCGTCCAGGCATTGTGCGCGCCAGCACGAACATCGGCAGCCAGGCGGGGTTTTCGCGCAGGTCCTTGAGATAGGTCGGAATGCGCACCGCGATGCGTCGCAACAGACTGCCGTCGCGCGCAATAGCCTCGAGACTGGCCGCGCCGGATGTGTCGGGGGTTGAAAGCTTCATTGGGTCCTCGGCTATGAGAGCACCACCGATGCCGCATCGGTGCTCGCCACTCGGCATGTCCCAAACCCAATTCCCGCTTGAACGGAAGCTAACCCCGCGTCAGATTTTGTGCAATGCACAATGGTCTGAGCAGCTGCAAAAAATCATGTCGAGGAGCGGCGTTCCTGCTTGGCGGGCGCCATCCAGATCTCGGCGTCGAGCCGCTTCGTTGCGAGGCCGCGGGCGATGGCCTCAGCACTGCCGGCACTCTTGGCCGCGGCCGCCGCCTGACGCTTGCTGATCAGCAATCCGTCGGCCAGGGCGCGGTTTCCCGAAAAGACCCGTGCCAGGAATGGCGTGCGGCTGGCCCGCGTGCGCGAAAATCGTGCGGCCATGGTCTGCCTGGCCGTATGCGCGACAACCTCATCGATCCAGCCCTCCACCAACCGCGCGCCCGGTTCCAGGAGCAGCAACCAGTCCCCCTTGGCCTGGCGGATGCCGGCAGCGACACCGCCGGTCACGTACTGACAGCCGGCATGCTCGGCCACACGATGCGTCTGGTCGGTGGAGCCTGTGTCGCAGACGATGACTTCACGCACCACGCCTTCGACCGCGCCGCCAATCAGCGAGGCGAGCGTGCGGGCGAGGCCCTCCTCGTCATTGCGGGTTTCGATGAGAACACTGAGCATCCTTAGCCGAATAGCGGAAAGCGCCGGACAGCGCCAGTTTTGCATCGCACCATAAAAAGTTCTTGCTTTGTTCTCATCGATGAAATAGGAATAATTTCATGAACAGAGCGATTCGACACAACACGGACAGTCCCTGGGAGCGGGCGAAAATGGAACAGATCGTGCGCGCCGACATTGCAGCTTTCGGAGCAGGAAGAGCCGAGATGGCCAATGCGATGGTCGAGCAGAGCGGCATGCGTGTCCGCCCGGACCGCAACCGCGGCAGGTCGGCCGGCATCAACCCGTCCGGCCGATTCGAGCCAGTCAGCCGGCACGTGTTCGACGATGGCTGGAATTCGCTGGAAGAACTGCCCCCCTTCAAGACCGAAGTGCAGGTCGAGAAGCCGCGCACCATCATCACCCGCAACGAATCGCCCGACATTTCCTTCGACCGTTCCATCAACCCTTATCGCGGCTGCGAGCATGGCTGCGTCTATTGCTTTGCCCGCCCGACGCACGCGTTCATGGGCCTGTCGCCGGGTCTGGATTTCGAATCGAAGCTGTTCGCCAAACCTGATGCGGCGCGCTTGCTCGACAAGGAGCTTTCGAAGGACAGCTATCAGCCGCGCACCATCGCCATCGGCACCAACACCGACCCCTACCAGCCGATCGAGAAGCAATACCGGATCATGCGCGAAATCCTCGAAGTGCTGGAAGCGCGCGGCCATCCGGTCGGCATCGTGACAAAGTCCGCCCTGGTGACGCGCGATATCGATATCCTGTCGCGCATGGCCGAACGCGGGCTCGCCAAGGTGGCGCTGTCGGTGACGACGCTCGACCGCATGCTGGCGCGCACCATGGAGCCGCGCGCGTCGACACCGACCAAGCGGCTGGAAGCGATCCGGCAGCTTTCGGATGCCGGCATTCCGGCGTCGGTCATGGTGGCGCCGATCATTCCGGGCCTGACCGATCCGGAGATGGAACGCATCCTCGATTCGGCACGTGCGGCCGGCGCGCGCGAGGCGGGTTATGTGATCCTGCGGCTGCCGCTGGAGGTCAGCCCGATCTTCAAGGACTGGCTGCTGCGCCATTATCCCGACCGTTACCGCCATGTGATGTCGCTTGTCCGCTCCATGCGTGACGGCAAGGACTACGATTCGGAATGGGGCAAGCGCATGAAGGGCGCCGGTCCCTATGCCTGGCAGATCGGCCGGCGCTTCGAGATCACAGCCAAGCGGCTTGGTCTCAATGCCGAACGGCGCACGCTGCGGACCGATCAGTTCGTTGCCGCCGGGAAAGACCAGGTGCAACTGACGCTGCTTTGAAGAGACAATTCGTCGCGATGGTTTGATCCGTCGCGCACCAAGAATCCCGTCCGGCCTGCCCCGGCCTGCAGACGG
>NZ_RZQP01000303.1:0-6167 GCF_003998165.1 Mesorhizobium sp. M7A.F.Ca.US.007.01.2.1
TTGAACGCCAGGCTGCCGTCCAGCTTCTGATCGTCGATGGTCAGGCTCACCCCCTTGGCCAGCGCCAGGCCGAACGGCAGCGCAAGCGTTCCCGTGGCATCCTCGCCGGTCTTGCTCGACAGCTCGATCGCCAGCAGGCGCTGATTGTTTTGCTTGTTGAATTGCTGATGCGACAGGCTGCAGGTTTTGGTCGCGCCTGATATCTGGCAATTGACCGTCCAGTCGCCGTGGGTTTCGGACAGTGCCGACGCGCCACCGGGCAACTGCGGCGCATCGGCGGCAGCCGGTGCCGCGACCGCCTTGTCGCTCTTGGTTTGCGCCGCCGCGGCCGGCACACCGACGGTGCAGGCAACACCCAGCATCGCCACGAAATACGCGAACTTCCTCATCAAGACCCCTCCCGCCCGGCTCCGCCTCGGGCCAGCTAGAAGCTGACCTTGAGAGACGCGCTGATCGCGTTCTGTTTAACCGTTTCGCCGAAGGCGCCATTATATCTGACGGACATGCCGACGCCATTGACGCCATTCAGTTCAAGGCCGGCGCCGACCCGATAGAGCGGCGAATCGACGGCCTCCGTCAAGTGCAATGCGGGGTTGCCAGGCAGATTCTCCGCCGCCGCGAAGCGACCTTCGATTTCCCACTCCTTGTTGGAAAACTCCGCCCCGGCCTTGCCGTAGACGCGAAGGCTGGCAATGTCGCTGAGCGCGATGTCGGTGCCGATCTCGATTGCAGGGGTTGCAGAATAGTAGGTGTTGGCCGAGCCATCGAAGTTGAAGGCGGCGACCGAACCCTCCTCCGTGCCTGAGACACGCAGCCAGCGCGCGTCGAACTGCACTGTCGGCTGCAGATAGAAGGCGCCCATCTCCCGGGTGAAACCCAACCGCGCCGAGCCGCCGAACATCGCGGTCTTCTGTGTGTAGGTGACGCTGCTGCCGATGCCAGGCAGCATTACCTCGTCGAGATAATCACCCGCCAACGTTTCGCCCGGAATGTAGAATGCCGGGTCGATATGGGTGTCGCGTTCGCCCTTGAACGAGCCCGTGCCGCCACCGAGTGCAAAGTCCACGAAGTAATTCTTGTTGGTATATTTGGCCAGCGCATAGGCCTGCCAGGCCTCACCGGTGGTCTCCGACAGCAGGTCTCCATTGAAGCCGATCTTGGAATCGAACTCTGTGCGGCCGATCGTGGCACCAAGCGACCAGTTCTGGCCGATCTCGCCAATGCCGCCAAGCGACATCGTCTTCAGGACGTCGTCGCGGCTTGTAGTGCCAGCGCCCGCGTCGCGGCTGTACTCGGCCTGCGGGCTGATCGTTGCCCAGACGCAGCGGCCGTCGGGATTCTTGTAGGCAGGCACGCCAGTACACTCACGCGCCGCTTCCAGCATCATGTCGGCTTCGCGGTTGATCATGTTGAACGTATGCACGGCATAATGCGGTGTGAGCCGGGTCAATGCTGCACCCAGTTCCTCTTCATTGGGCAGGAAGCGCAGCATGTTGATCAGCCTGGCCATCGGGTTGTCCGGGGTCGATGCTGCCTCGACATCGTCAAGGTACTGCGCCATCTGGAACACGCCGGGATCGGTGGTGCCGGACCCCGGATCCTGCGCCAGTTCCAGGAATGTCGGGTTGTCGGCGTAAAGAACGAGATCGGTGCCGCCATCCACCCGGAACTGGAAGTTGAAGCCCACTGCCGGATGCAAGGTCTTCGCTGCTATGCCGGAGTCGGTCATCCCCGAGCCATTGGCGACCACATATTCCGTGAACAGCTTATCGATCGACAGGAAATTCAGCGGCGCTTCGCCGTTGAAGTCACCGGCCGCCGTTAGTGCCAGGGCATCCGTGATCTGGTTGTTGAGATCCACATCGGTGACGAAATCGCCGGAGAGGTTTTGTTTGAAGCCGCCGCCGACATCCACCTTCGCCACCACGCCGATGCCCTGGTTGGTATAGAGCCCGTCATTGGTGAACAGCCCGCCGCCGAGATCGATGGTTTTCAGTCCGACCATCGAGGCATCGGCAAAATTGTGGAAGCTGTTGTCGCCGCCGCCGAGATCGATGTTGCCGATGACGCGTCCCAGCGTGTCGCCCAGCCGCGAATTGTCGACATGGTCATCACCCGACGTGCCGGTAATGGCCAGCGGACTGAAATCGTCGAGCAGCGATTCCAGGATCGCATTGGTCGGCACGACGGGACCGGGCGCCAACAGGAAGGTCTGGAATGCCTGGATATCCGCTGCCTGGATCTCGAATGTCGGCGTCGCTCCCATTGCGTAGAGCAGGCTGTGGTTGGTCAGCGCGTTGTTGGCGCCGCCGACGAGCATGGCGGCAACGCCGGTTCCGGCACCGCCAATCGTGTAATGACCGTTGAGATTGATGGTGATGTTGCCTTTCGCGCCGTTGGCTGTGCTTTCGCCGTAGGCGGCCACGGAACCAGCACCCTGCGCGAACAGGCTGTCGCCCGCGGTCAGCGTAACCGCGTGCGCGTCGCCGATGCCGGTCGCGCTCTGTCCGAACATGGCATACGAGCTCGCACCCTTGACCCAGACCTGGCTCATGGCCGTCGCCGTCGCCGCCGCGGCATCGCCGATGCCACCGCCGGAACCGGCAGCGCCGGCGGAGAGCGTGCCGGCCAGGCCGCCGCCGCCGCCCACCGCCTGGGCCACGATGCCGTGCGCCCGCTCGCCATCGGTGACGATCTCGCCGTCCTGCTGGATGGTCACCGTGCCGCCATTGCCCTTGGCACCCGCAAATGTGTTGAAGCCGATGGTGTTGTTGTCGATGCCGCTGCCGCCATCCGCCGTGGCGCCGAAGCGCCCGAAGCCGGCGCCGCCGATGCCGCCGCCGCCGCCGACCGACTGAGCGATGATGGCGACCGCATCGACACCATGCGTGGTGATGGTGCCGGTGCGGATCACGGTCACGTCGCCGCCATCGCCGCCATTGCCGCCAAGGCCGCCGATGCCGAGCGCGTTCGAGGTTTTACCTTTTGCGTCGCCGCCGACACCGCCGCCGCCGCCCACCGACTGCGCCACGACGCCATGCGCGCGGGCGCCGAAGGTTTCGATCGATCCGGAAACCTCAACCCTCACATCTCCGCCATCGCCGCCGTTGCCGCCCTTGCCGCCCAGGCTGAGGGCAAAAGAGTCGGACCCGGCGAAGTCGGACGAAACCGTGCCGCCATATCCGCCACCGCCGCCGATGGACTGGGCGAAGATGCCGTATGACCCATCCTTGTGTGTGATGATCTCGCCATCGTTGGTGACGGTGACCTTGCCACCATCGGCCTCGTTGTCGGGGTCGTTGGGGTCGCCGACCACCGGGATCGGAATCCCGTTGGGTATGCTGGCACCGCCACCGATTGTCATGTCTGCTTCCGATGCGCCGGTCGCGGCACCCGAGGCACCACCGCCACCGCCGATCGACTGCGCAAAAATGCCGTGCGAGATATAGCCCAGTGTTTCAATCTTGCCGAAGTTGTTGACCTCGACCTCACCGCCGATGCTGCCACTGCCGCCTTGGCCGCCAATATACATGGTAACGGCCGTCTCGGCCTTACCGGTCTCCGTCGAGCCAGCGCCACCCGCACCACCGCCGCCGCCCACCGACTGTGCGAAGATGCCGTGCGAGTTGTCGTCCTGCGTCAGGATCGAACCGCTCTGGAAGTTCTGGACGTGAACCTTGTCGCTGGTACCGCCAGCGCCGCCGGCGCCGCCGAGGCTCAGCGTGATGGCGATCTTCGAGTCGGTGGATGACGTGCCGGACGCGCCGCCGACGCCACCGGAGCCGCCGATCGACTGCGCCAGGATGCCGTGGGAATTGGCCTTGTCGGTCTGGATTATGCCGCTGTTTTCGACATTGACCTTGCCGCCGTTGCCGCCGACCTCACCCGAGCCGCCAAGCGACAGGTTTACCGCGACTTCACCGCCATCGCTCTTGCCCTTGCTTTCGCCGGCACCACCTGCGCCGCCGCCGCCACCGACCGACTGCGCGAAGATGCCTATCGAGCGCTCCTGCTTGGTCCATATCGTTGCGCCGGCCATATTGACGACATCGACCTGGTTGCCATTGCCGCCCTTGCCACCCGCACCGCCAAGCGAGCCGCCGATTGCGTAAGTGCCAAGCACGCCAGAGCTGGACGAGCCGCCGACACCGCCGCCGCCACCGATCGAATTGGCGCTGATGCCATAGGAATCGGCGCCGTCCGTGACGATCAGATTGCGGTTGGTCACCGAAACCGTGCCGCCATTGCCGGCGCCGCCGGCACCGAGGGCGATCGCCGCGCCGATACCGACCGAAGTCTCGCCAGCATCGCCTGGGCCGACGATATCCTCTTTGGTCGAAGCCGAGCCGCCGCCGCCGCCACCGCCGCCGATGGACATGGCGAGGATGCCGACCGAGTTGAACCCGCTTGTGCGGATCTCGCCCGAATTATCGACTGCGACACCGACCTTGCCATCGAAACAAGTGGCATTGCCACCGGCGTCCGCGGCACAGGCGGCATCGTTGCCTTCGCCGCCATTGCCGCCGATGCTGACATTTGCGGTAACGCTCGTGCCGGCGGTGCCGCCGACGTGGAAGGCCTGCGTGTTTGTCGCACCGCCCATGCCGCCACCGCCGCCGATCGATTGGGCAACAATGCCGGACGAATAGTCGCCGTCGGTGGTCAAATTGGCGGAATTCGTAACATCCACGGCACCGGACTTGTTGCCTGTGCCACCCGCCCCGCCGACACCAACGTTGACGGCGACGTTGACGCCGTTTTCTGTACCGAGATCGGCCGTCGCGCCATTGGTCGCTCCGCCGTTGCCGCCGCCGCCGCCGATCGACTGGGCAACGATCGCGGCGCTCATGTCCCCACCCGTCTTGATCGTCATGGCGTTGTGAACGGCGACATCGCCGCTGATGTTGCCCTTGCCGCCGCCGCCACCGATGGTGACTGTCGCATTGATGCTGGCGTTGACCCCGAAGCCGCCTGCAGCTCCCCAGGAATCGCCGCCATTGCCGCCGCTACCGGCCACCGATTGCGCGAGGATGCCGATCGCGTTGGCGCCTTTGGTAACGATGCTGCCGCCGCCATTCATGCCGCTGTCGACGATGACGAGGTCGCTCTTGCCACCGTCGCCACCCCAGCCACCAACAGTGACACCGAGTGAAACGCTGACCCCCGTGCTGGCTGCACCCGAAATCGTGGCAGCGCGGCCGCCATTGCCGCCGCCGCCGCCGATGGACTGGGCAACGATGCCGCCGGAACCGGCTGCGTCGGTGTCGGCAATCAGGTTGCCATCAGCCCGAACCGTTACCTTTCCACCATTGCCTCCGTTGCCGCCCTCGCCACCCACGGCAACCCCGACCGAAGCGGACACGTAGAGACCAGCGCTGACCGCGCCTGAATAAGCCGAACCGCCGTTGCCGCCACTGCCACCGACCGATTGCGCAAGGATGGCCTTCGAGCCCATGCCGCCGACATGAATGTCACCTTTGTGGGTGACCGTGACCTGGTTGCTGAGATTGCCATCGCCGCCACCGCCGCCGATCGCCACGGAAGCGGCGCCGAACAGACCGACGGCAAACGTTCCGACAGATCCGCCATTGCCGCCACCGCCGCCGACCGACTGGGCGAGAATGCCGTGTGAGAGGGAGCCCACGGTCGTGATGTTGCTGGTGTTCTTGACCTCTACCTCGCCGGCCGCGCCGCCGGCCCCGCCTTTGCCACCGATGCCGACCGCGGCAAAGGCGCCGGCCGCCATCGCAAACCCGCCGTCGCCGCCCGAGCCGCCGACCGACTGCGCGAAGATGCCGATCGACATATCCTTGTCCGTGCTGATCAGGCCTGTGTTTTCGACATAGACCTTCTTGCTCCCGCCGCCCGACGCGCCATCGCCGCCAAGCGAGAAGGACGGCCCGCCAACCGAGACGGCAAATCCGCCTGAGCCGCCACCGCCGCCGATCGACTGCGCCAGGATGCCATGAGACTGGACACCTTCGGTGTGTACCGCCGCGCCATTGGTGACATCGACGGTCCAGCCCGTGCCGCCGCCACCTCCCTTGCCACCGATTGTGACGTTGGCGCCGAGGCCGGCGGAAGCCGTGCCGCCGCCATTGCCGCCGCCGCCGCCGATCGACTGGGCGATGATACCCGTGGAGCGGTCACCAAGCGTGTGAATCAGC
>NZ_RZQP01000304.1:0-6115 GCF_003998165.1 Mesorhizobium sp. M7A.F.Ca.US.007.01.2.1
CGTCACACCCGCTGTCGGCAGCAAACCCGCTACCTTGCGCGACAGAAGCGTTCTGGCCTTCGCACCGGCACCTGCGCTAGCCACACGCTAGACTAGAGGCTCTCGGGCTTGAGTGCCGTCTCGACCAGCCGCCTGGCGTCCGGCCCCGACCATTCGGCCGGGCCGTTCATATGGGCGATCAGGCAGCCCTCGCCGTCGACCAGCATGGTGACAGGAAGGCCTAGCGCCAGGCCGCGCTTCTTGAGGTCGTTGAACAGCGCCATCGTCGAATCCCGGTAATAGCCAAGCGTCGCGACGCCGGTATCGCTGAGGAACTTCTTCGGCTTCACATCGTCGCCGGCATCGACATTGACGGCGATCACTTGAAAGGCGTCGCTGCCCTTTTCCTTCTGCAGCGCATCGAGCGCCGGCATTTCGGCACGGCACGGCGCGCACCATGTCGCCCACAGATTGAGCAGCACCGTCTTGCCGGCATGATCGGCAATCGTCATCGGCTTGCCGTCCGGACCGTTGAAGGCAAGGCTCTTCAGGGATTGTGGCGGATCGGCCGGCAAAAGTGCCGCGACCTCACCGTTGGCCGAAGCCGCGACCTTCTTGGCGCGGTCGCTCTTGGCCGCGCAGGCCACGTCGTCCTTGCTCTCACCCACGGCAGCTTGTGCCGGTGCATTGTTGCCAGACCGGCTCTCGCTGACATATACCGCGACCGCGCCCGCCAGCGCGCCCGCCACCAAGGCGGCGAGGATCAGGCGCGGGGCCGGGAAGAATCTACTACCGTCTGCCATTTTCTCAAAACTGCTCCGAAGCACGGGTTATAGCCATGAGCGACAAGAAAACCAGCAACCAGATGTGGGGCGGACGTTTTGCCTCGGGTCCGGCCGCGATCATGGAAGCGATCAACGCGTCTATCTCCTTCGACCGCAAACTCTATGCGCAGGACATCAAAGGCTCGATCGCCCATAGCGAGATGCTGGCGCAAACGGGCATTATTTCGGCGGCCGATCAAGAAAAAATCGCTGACGGGCTGAACACGATCCTGAGAGAGATCGAGGCCGGCAGCTTCGAGTTCTCGACGCGGCTCGAAGACATCCACATGAACATCGAGGCGCGGCTTGCCGATCTGATCGGCCCGGCCGCCGGCCGGCTGCACACCGCCCGCTCGCGTAATGACCAGGTCGCGGTCGATTTGCGGCTCTGGGTCAAGGACGAGTGCTTTCGCGTCGCCGAGGCGTTGAAGGGGCTGATCAGGGCGTTGCTGGAGCGGGCCGAGGAGCACGCGGCGACCGTGATGCCGGGCTTCACCCATATGCAGGCGGCCCAGCCGGTGACCTTCGGCCATCACTGCATGGCCTATGTCGAGATGTTTTCGCGCGACCTGTCGCGTGTCCGCGATGCGATCGAACGCATGGACGAAAGCCCGCTCGGTGCCGCCGCACTTGCCGGCACCAGCTTCCCGATCGACCGCCACCGGACCGCCAAGGGGCTCGGCTTCCGCGAGCCGATGCGCAATTCGCTCGACAGCGTCTCGGATCGCGATTTCGCGCTCGAGTTCCTTGCCATGGCCGCGATCTGCGCCACGCATCTGTCGCGGCTGGCCGAAGAGATCATCATCTGGTCGACGCCGCAATTCGGCTTCGTCAGGCTGTCGGACTCGTTTTCCACCGGCTCGTCGATCATGCCGCAGAAGAAGAATCCCGATGCCGCCGAACTGGTGCGCGGCAAGACCGGCCGCGTCACCGGCCATCTGGTCGGCCTGCTGACGGTGATGAAGGGCATGCCTTTGACCTATGGCAAGGACATGCAGGAAGATAAGGAATCGGTATTCGACGCCGCCGAGACGCTCGACCTGATGCTGGCGGCGATGACCGGCATGGTCTCGGACATGACGGTCAACGCAGCCGCGATGAAGAAGGCCGCCGGCTCCGGCCACGCGACAGCAACCGACCTTGCCGACTGGCTGGTGCGCACGCTCGGCCTGCCGTTCCGAGAGGCGCATCATGTCACCGGCCGGGCGGTGGCGCTGGCCGAAGACAAGAAGGTGGGGCTGGAGAAGCTTTCGCTGGAGGATTTGCAGTCGATCGATCCCGGCATCACGGCCGACATATTCTCAGTGCTGGCGGTGCAGAACTCGGTCAAGAGCCGCACCAGTTTCGGCGGCACCGCGCCGTCGGAAGTGAGGAAGCAGATCCGCGCCTGGAAAAAGCGACTGGCGAAAGCGTAATGCCGGATGTTGCGCCAGCAATATCCGGACGTTGCGCCAGATATTGCGACGAGCAATATCTCGGGGTGCAATGCGCCGAGAACTCGGCTAAAAGCGGCGGCTGACAAACGTTTCGGACGGATGGATCGATGACCGGAAGCAGGATTTTGGTGACGCTGACGCTGCTGGTGGCGATCGCGGCCGTCTCGGCCTGCGGCAGGAGGGGCGGTCTCGACACGCCCTATGAGGCGGCCGTGCAGGCGCGCAAGGATGCCTCGAAGGCCCATCAGCCCGTGCCGCCGGAGCCAGAAAAACCGGTCAAGGACAAGAAGTTCATCCTCGACCCGCTGATCTAGGCCGACGAGAGCGGGGCCTTCCAACCCGATCTCATCTTGCCGCAACTTCCGGAATCACTCCCGTGAACCATTTCGACTACCGCGACGGCGTGCTCCATGCCGAGGACGTGGCGATACCAGATATCGCCGCACAGGTCGGCACGCCATTCTACTGCTACTCGACGGCCACCCTGACCAGGCACTACCGGGTGTTTGCCCAGTCCTTTGCCGGGCTCGACACGCTGGTCTGCTACGCCATGAAGGCCAATTCCAACCAGGCCGTCCTGCGGACGCTGGCGAAGCTCGGCGCCGGCGCCGACGTGGTTTCGGAAGGTGAATTGCGCCGGGCGCTGGCCGCCGGCATTCCGGCCGGCAAGATCCTGTTTTCGGGCGTCGGCAAGACTGCGCGCGAAATGGACTTTGCCCTTGCCGCCGGCATTCTCTGCTTCAACGTCGAGTCCGAGCCTGAACTTGAGCTGTTGTCGGCGCGAGCCGTTGCCCTTGGCAAGGTGGCGCCGATCTCGCTGCGCATCAATCCCGATGTCGACGCCAGGACCCACAAGAAGATCTCCACCGGCAAGGCCGAGAACAAATTCGGCATCCCGTGGCAGCGGGCGCGGCAGGTCTATGCCCGCGCGGCAACGCTTCCCGGCATCAGGATCACCGGCATCGACACCCATATCGGCAGCCAGATCACGGAGCTGCAGCCCTTCGACGACGCCTTCGCCCTGCTTGTCGATCTGGTCGGCGCGCTGCGGGCGGACGGCCATGCCATCGAGCATATCGACCTCGGCGGCGGCCTCGGCATCCCCTATCGCGTCGACAACAACCCGCCGCCGCTGCCCGATGCCTATGCCCAGATCGTCAGGAAGCATGTCACCAAGCTCGGGCTGAAGGTGATGTTCGAGCCGGGCCGGCTGATCGTAGGCAATGCCGGTATCCTCGTCTCGGAAGTGATCTTCGTAAAGGAAGGCGACGCCAAGAACTTCCTCGTCGTCGACGCCGCCATGAACGATCTCATCCGGCCGACGCTCTACGATGCCTTCCACGATATCCGTCCGGTCGTGCAGCCGCCGGCGGACACGCCGCGCATGATGGTCGACGTCGTCGGCCCGGTCTGCGAGACCGGCGATTATATCGGCCTGGACCGCGATCTGCCCAGGCTGAAGGCCGGCGACCTGATTGCCGTCTCCACCGCGGGCGCCTATGGCGCGGTGCAGGCCGGTACCTACAACACCCGCTTGCTGGTTCCGGAAGTGCTGGTCGACGGCGACCGGTTCCACGTCGTGCGCCCACGCCTGACCTATGACGACCTGATCGGGCTGGATTCCGTGCCCGACTGGCTTGCATAGAAGCGCCGGAAACACACCGACCCGTCACAGGGAGCAATCATGACGAACGGCATCACCGTCACACGCGAGCGCATTGCCGCGATGGAACCGCGCATCCGCCCCTATATCAGGCACACGCCGGTGCTGCGCGTCGACATGGCCGACTTCGATCGGCAGCCGCTGGCCGTCGACCTGAAGCTCGAATGCCTGCAGCATTCCGGCTCGTTCAAGGCGCGCGGCGCCTTCACCAACCTGCTGGAGCGTGCGGTCCCAAAGGCCGGTGTCGTCGCAGCATCGGGCGGCAACCATGGCGCGGCCGTCGCCTATGCCGCCATGCGGCTTGGCCACAAGGCGACCATCTTCGTTCCCGAAGTGAGCCCGGCGGCCAAGCTGGAACGGATCCGCTCCTATGGCGCCGAGCTGATCGTCGGCGGCGCCCGCTATGCCGAAGCGCTGGCCGCCAGCGAACGGTTCGCCGAGGAGACCGGCGCCTTGCAGATTCACGCCTTCAACCAGGAGGAAACGTTGGTCGGCCAGGGCACGCTTGGGCTCGAAATCGAGGCCGATTTGCCTCGGATCGACACGCTGCTGGTCGCTGTCGGCGGCGGCGGCCTGATCGGCGGCATCGCTGCCTGGTTCGCGGGCCGCATCCGCATCATCGCCGTCGAGCCGGAAGGAGCGCCGACGCTGCATCGCGCCTTCGAGGCCGGACACCCCGTCGATGCGCCGGCCGAGGGCATCGCCGCCGATTCGCTGGCGCCAAAGCGCGTCGGCGAAATGATGTTCCCGATCGCCGAGGCCTATGTCGAACGCTCGATCTTGGTCAGCGACGACGACATCATCGCCGCGCAGAAGGCGCTGTGGAACCGAACCCGCATCATCTCCGAGCCGGGAGGTGCGGCCGCCTTTGCCGCAATCCTGTCGGGCCGCTATGCGCCGGCGCAGGGCGAACGGATCGCCGTGCTGGTCTGCGGGGCGAATGCAGACCCCGCTACCTTCTAAAGGGCCTGCTGCCTTCTAAGGCGATGCAGGATGGAACTATAACGGTCCACTTCACGTTTTTTCGAACCGCCTCGCCTTTGCCGTGTTTGCTGGTATTCTTTGAGTCGTGAGGCGTCGGGCTATCTGCCCGCTCCACAGCATGATCCCGAAACATGGAATCCCTTCGGAACAGATCATGCTCAAAGGGATAGGGCCGCATCCCGGTTTCGGGATGCCATAGGCTCAAGGAAGGGCCGATGACGCAACGACCCACCTTCAGCAGCGATCGCGGCCTCGCCGGGCGGCTGGCTTTGAGCAGGCTGGCCACGCGGGTCTCGATGGTGGTCGAGCGCGGCTGGCCGTTGCTGCTTCCCCTCGTCATCGTTGCCAGCCTGTTCCTCAGCATCTCCTGGCTCGGGCTATTCTCCCGGCTGCCGGATATGGCGCGCATCGGCCTGGTCGCTGCCTTTGCCATAGCAGCACTGGCCGCGCTTTATCCCCTGCGTTTCTTCCGCCTGCCGGGCGCCGGCGAAATCGACCGCCGCATCGAGGCAGCCAATCAACTGTTGCACAGCCCGGTGCTGGTGCAGACCGACCGGCCAAGCGGCCGGGAAAGCAGCTTCTCGCAGGCGCTATGGCGCGAACACCAGAAGCGCATGGCCGGAAAGCTCGACAACCTCGGCGCCGACCTGCCGCGCACGCGCGTGCCGGAGCGCGACCCTTGGGCCCTGCGCGCGGTAGCGGCACTTTTGCTCGTTACCGCCTTCGCCTTCTCCTTCGGGCCGACGGGCGGCAGGATCAGCGACGGCTTCAATGCCCATGGCGCGCGCGATATCGTGCCGCCGCGCATCGACGCCTGGGTGACGCCGCCGTCCTACACCGGCAAGCCGCCGATCTTCCTGACCGCCGACGCCAACCAGGCCATCCCGACCTTTACGGTTCCCGAAGGCAGTGACGTTTCGCTGCGCGTGACGGGCGGCTCAGGCGAGGAAACGCTCGGCTACGCCGACAAGAATGGCAATTCCCGCGCCATCGACCCGGCTGCGCCGCAGGCCGCCGCCAAGCCGGCTGCAAGCCCGGCGACGCCGTCCAAGGTGCGCCAGTTCACCAGCAAGCTGACCGGCGACGGCACGCTGACGCTGACGTCGGGCGAGGACCAGCTCGGCCGCTGGGCCTTCGCGGTCGTACCGGACAAGCCGCCGCAGATCCGCTTCGTCGGCGAGCCCAAGCGCGCCGCCAACGGCGCCTTCGAGCTCAACTACCAGATCTGT
>NZ_RZQP01000305.1:0-6077 GCF_003998165.1 Mesorhizobium sp. M7A.F.Ca.US.007.01.2.1
CTCTTCCGGCTTCAGCTTGCGGCTGCGGGCGCGACTGGCGAGGTCCTTCATCTCGTTGGAGATGGTGGACAGCGTCTTTTCGTCGGCATGCCGAATGATCGGTGTGATCAGGCCGCCGGGGATCGACACCGCGACGCCGACATCGGCGTGCTTGTGCTTGACCATGGCGCTTTCAGTCCACGAGGCATTGGCATCGGGCACCGCCTTCAGCGCCATCGCCATCGCCTTGATCACCATATCGTTGACCGACAGCTTATAGGCCGGTGCCTCGCCCTTGTCGGTCTTCTTCACCGGGGCTGCCGCATTGATCTGCGTGCGCAGCGCCAGCAGCGCATCGAGCTCGCAGTCGAGCGTCAGGTAGAAATGCGGAATGGTGGTTTTGGCCTCGACCAGGCGGCGCGCAATGGTCTTGCGCATATTGTCATGCGGGACGAGGTCGTAGGAGCCCTGTTCGAACAGTTTCAGCACCTGATCGTCCGACATCGCCTTTACCGGCGCGGCAGGAGCAGCAGCCGGCACGCCAGCCGGAGCCTTGGCGGCAGGCGCCGTCTGGGCGCCGCCACCGGCAATGGCCGCGTCGACATCCGCCTTCACCACCCGGCCATGCGGACCGGTGCCGGTCACGGCAGACACATCGACACCGGCTTCCTTGGCTATGCGACGTGCGAGCGGCGACGCGAAGGTGCGTCCTTCCGGCGACTGGCTGATCTCCCCCCTTGTGGGAGAGATGGCCGGCAGGCCAGAGGGGGGCGTCTCGCGCTGAGAGGACGGCGGGACAGCGCCCCCCTCTGTCGACTTCGTCGACAGCTCCCCCACGGGTGGGGAGATTGGCGCCTTGTCCTGCTTGGCCTCGGCTTTCGCTGGAGCAGCATCGCCCCCGCTTTTCGCGGCAGCGCCTGCATCCTCACCTTCGGCAGCGAGCACGGCGATCAGAGCGTTGACCTTGACGCCTTCGGTGCCGGCGGGAACGACGAGCTTTGCGACCGTGCCCTCATCGACAGCCTCGACTTCCATCGTCGCCTTGTCGGTCTCGATCTCGGCAATGACATCGCCCGGCGAAACCTTGTCGCCTTCCTTGACGAGCCACTTGGACAGATTGCCCTCTTCCATCGTGGGCGACAGGGCCGGCATGGTGATGTTGATTGGCATTTTGTCCTCCCGCCCGGTTCAGCGATATGTGACGGCTTTGACCGCCTCGATGACTTCGCCGACGTTCGGCAAAGCCAGTTTCTCGAGGTTGGCGGCATAGGGCATCGGCACATCCTTGCCGGCGATGGTGATGACCGGCGCGTCGAGGAAATCGAAGGCGCGCTGCGACACCTGGTTGGCGATATGGTCGCCGACCGAGTTCTGCGGATATCCCTCTTCGACAACGATCAGCCGGTTGGTCTTCTTGACCGAGGCGATGATGGTGTCGAGATCGAGCGGCCGGATCGTGCGCAAGTCGATGATCTCGGCATCGATGCCCAAGCCGCGCAGCTCGGCTTCCGCCTTGACCGCATAGGTCATGCCGATGCCGAAAGAGACGATGGTGACGTCCTTGCCGGTCTTGTGGATGCGCGCCTTGCCGATCGGCAGCACGAAATCATCCAGCTTCGGCACGTCGAAGGACTGGCCATAGAGGATCTCATTCTCGAGGAAGATGATCGGATTGGGATCGCGGATCGCCGCCTTCAGCAAGCCCTTGGCGTCGGCGGCGGTGTAGGGCATCACCACTTTCAGGCCCGGAATGTGGCTATACCAGGCGGCGTAGCACTGCGAGTGCTGCGCGGCGACGCGTGCGGCAGCGCCGTTCGGTCCACGGAAAACGATCGGCGCACCCATCTGGCCGCCCGACATGTAGAGCGTCTTGGCGGCGGAGTTGATGATCTGGTCGATCGCCTGCATGGCGAAGTTGAAGGTCATGAACTCGACGATCGGCTTCAGGCCGGCCATCGCCGCGCCGACGCCGACGCCGGCAAAGCCATGCTCGGTGATCGGCGTGTCGACGACGCGCCGCGGCCCGAATTCCTGCAGCAGCCCTTGCGTGATCTTGTAGGCGCCCTGGTATTCGGCGACCTCCTCGCCCATGACGAAGACATCGCCGTCGCGGCGCATTTCCTCGGCCATCGCATCGCGCAGCGCTTCGCGCACCGTGGTCGAGACCATCTCCGTGCCGGCCGGAATGTCCGGATCGGCGGCGATTTCCGTCTTCGGTGCAGCAGCCACCGGCGCGGCAGCCGGTTTTGCGGCCTCCGCCTTGTCCTCCGCCGCGGCTGGAGCCTCTGCCTTTGCCGGTGCTTCCGCCTTGGCGGGAGCCGAGGACTTGCCGATATCGCCGGCACTTTCGCCGTCCTGCAGCAAAACGGCAATCGGTGTGTTGACCTTGACGCCTTCGGTGCCGGCGGCGATCAGGATCTTGCCAAGCGTGCCTTCGTCGACGGCCTCGACTTCCATCGTCGCCTTGTCGGTTTCGATCTCGGCGATGACGTCGCCGGCGACGACCTTGTCGCCTTCATTCTTCAACCACTTGGAAAGATTGCCCTCTTCCATGGTCGGCGAGAGAGCGGGCATGAGAATTTCGATCGGCATGTCCTTGCCCTCCCGTTACAATACGATATCGGTCCAGAGCTCGGACGGATCCGGCTCTGCATCGTTCTGGGCAAATTCGGCGGCGTCAGCGACGATGTCGCGGACCTCCTTGTCGATGGCCTTAAGCTCGTCCTCGGTTGCCCACTTCTTCTCGATGAGCCGCGCCTTGACCTGTTCGATCGGGTCATGGTCGGAGCGCATCTTCTGCACTTCTTCCTTCGAGCGGTATTTCGCCGGATCGGACATCGAGTGCCCCCGGTAGCGGTAGGTCTGCATTTCGAGAATGATCGGCCCGTTGCCGGCGCGGCACCATTCGGTCGCCTGGTCGCCGGCGGCCTTGACAGCGCGCACGTCCATGCCGTCGACCTGGATGCCGGGAATCTTGAACGAAGCGCCACGGTGCGAAAAATTGGTTTCCGCCGAAGAGCGCGACACCGAGGTGCCCATGGCATACCGGTTGTTCTCGATGATGTAGATCACCGGCAGCTTCCACAGCGAGGCCATGTTGAAGCTTTCATAGACCTGGCCCTGGTTGGCCGCACCGTCGCCGAAATAGGTCAGCGAGACATTGTTGTTGTCGCGGTAGCGGTTGGCGAAGGCCAAGCCCGTGCCGAGCGACACCTGCGGGCCGACGAGGCCGTGGCCGCCATAAAAGTGCTTTTCCTTGGAGAACATGTGCATGGAGCCACCCTTGCCCCGTGACAGGCCGCCGCGACGCCCGGTCAGCTCGGCCATGACGCCGCGCGGCGACAGCTCCATCGCCAGCATGTGGCCGTGGTCGCGATAGGCGGTGATCATCTGATCGCCGTCGATCAGCGCCATCTTCATGCCGGTGACGACCGCTTCCTGGCCGATATAGAGGTGGCAGAAGCCGCCGATGAAACCCATGCCGTAGAGCTGGCCGGCCTTTTCCTCGAAACGACGGATGAGCAGCATGTGCCGGTAAGCGGCAAGCTCTTCGTCCTTGGTGAATTCGACAGGTTTGGGGGCCGAAAGCCCCGATTTGCCGTCGGATTTGGATTTGGCAGGCGCTTTTCTGGCGGCGGTGGCCATGCATCACTCCCTGTTGGCGTCTCTTCGTGGACATTAGAGCAGGATGAAATCTGCTCTGGGGAGATCAGCTCCTCCCCACCGATTTTAGGGAGGCTAACACGCGTCAAAGCGTTGCGCCATGCCGAATTTGCATAGCTGGCATGCGCCTAAGCGATTAAAATCATTGAAAATATTGGTGATTAACTTGAAATCAGTTATTTCGCCGAGGCCGGCAACATAATGGTGATTTCGTCAGCTTGGGACAGATTGAGCGCCTTGCGCGCCTGCTCATCGAGCATGTCCTTCTCGAGCGTGCCTTCATGCATCAGCCGAACGCGGCGCTCGAGCTCCATGCGGCGCGCCTTGATCGCATCGAGCTGGCCTTGCAGCGCAACCGTCTGGGCTTCCAGCTGATATTTCGAGTAGATACCGAATTCGCCGTGATAGGCATGAAAGCCGAAATAGGCCAGGAACGCCACGCAAAGCGAGGGAATGATCAGCCGGCCGGTGTTTCTCTGCTTGTGCTGACGCGTCCACATCGCCCGATTCCTCTAGAGCATGATGCCGAAAAGTGTGAAGCGGTTTTCGGACGACATCATGCTCTATCTCTTTGATTTAGAGTCGGATTCAGATTTCAGGTCGAACAGACCTGAGATCATCCGGCTCTAGCCCGCGAACTCAGGCGGCTCACGATCTTTCTCGCCCGATTGTGCTTAACGGACGGTTACGGGTGACCTGTTTGGCGGCGCCGAAACGAAAAAGGGCGGGAATGCTCCCGCCCTTTTGTCCGGTATCGATGAGCCGGTGTTTCCGGATCAGCCCTTGACCACCGACTTGCCGGCGTAGCTTGCCTGCTTGCCGAGCTCTTCCTCGATGCGGATCAGCTGATTATACTTGGCCATGCGGTCCGAGCGCGACAGCGAGCCGGTCTTGATCTGTCCGCAATTGGTGGCGACGGCGAGATCGGCAATGGTCGAATCCTCGGTTTCGCCCGAGCGGTGCGACATCACGGCGGTGTAGCCGGCCTTGTGCGCGGTCTCGACGGCGTCGAGCGTTTCCGTAAGCGAGCCGATCTGGTTGACCTTAACCAGGATCGAGTTGGCAACCCCCATGCGGATGCCGTCGCGCAGCCGCGCCGTGTTGGTGACGAACAAATCGTCGCCAACCAGCTGCGTCTTCTTGCCGATCAGGTCGGTCAGGTACTTCCAGCCTTCCCAATCGTCCTCGGCAAGACCGTCCTCGATCGAGATGATCGGATAGTCGGTGGCAAGCTTGGCCAGGTATTTGGCCTGGGCCTTGGGATCGCGCGTCTTTTTCTCGCCTTCATAGACGTAGTTGCCGTCCTTGAAGAACTCGGTCGCGGCGCAATCGAGGCCGAGCGCGATCTCGTCGCCCGGCTTGAAGCCGGCCTGCTCGATCGATTCCATGATGAAATCGAGCGCCACCGGAGCGCTTTTCAGGTTCGGGGCAAAGCCGCCCTCGTCGCCGACATTGGTGTTGTGGCCGGCATCCTTCAGTTTCTTGCGCAGCGTATGGAAGATTTCCGAACCCCAGCGGACACCTTCGCGCAGCGTCGGCGCGCCGATCGGCAGGATCATGAATTCCTGGAAATCGATCGGGTTGTCGGCATGCGCGCCGCCATTGATGATGTTCATCATCGGCACCGGCAGGAGATGCGCCTTGGTGCCTCCGACATAACGGTAGAGCGGTAGGCCGGCGGCATCAGCGGCCGCCTTGGCCACCGCCAGCGAAACGCCGAGAATGGCGTTGGCGCCAAGCCGGCTCTTGTTGGGCGTGCCGTCGAGCTCGATCATGGTCTGGTCGATATGGATCTGGTTTTCGGCTTCCATGCCGCCGATGGCCTCGAACAGCTCGCCGTTAACCGCCTCGACGGCTTTGAGCACGCCTTTGCCGAGATAGCGGGCGCCGCCGTCGCGCAGTTCGACGGCCTCGTGGGCACCGGTCGAAGCACCCGACGGCACCGCCGCGCGGCCCATCGAGCCGTCTTCGAGAATGACATCGACCTCGACGGTCGGATTTCCACGGCTGTCCAGGATTTCACGCCCGACAATGTCGACGATGGCGGTCATTTGCGATGTCCTCGATTGATCTGAAGAATGCCGCACGTCTTAGCCAAAGTGCTGCAAAAGGCAATCGGCCCGCTGGCAATTATTGCCGCGGCATCGGCCTCCGAACGATTCACGAAGCGCAAATCGCCGTCATCATAAGTCATGTACGGTCGGCTGACTTCCGGTTAAGGTGCAGCGCGCGGGGCGAAACAGGAGGAGTTTCGCCATGTCTCAGTTGAGCGGTATCGTGAGTCTGTTTCTGATCGCGGCGGCATTCCTGACGTCATGCGACAATCAGCAGTCGCCGCCGAAGGCGATGGCCCCCTTACACGTCAGCGAATAAGCCGGAATCCAAAGCGGCCCCGTCTCTCTCGACGGGGCCGCTTTGTCGTTGTTGTTAATGCC
>NZ_RZQP01000306.1:0-6066 GCF_003998165.1 Mesorhizobium sp. M7A.F.Ca.US.007.01.2.1
GGGCATATTTTTCATGACTAAGGTGGGCGCAGAGTGATCAACTGGGCAAATTTCATTTCGCAGTGCTTCAATGGGCTCGTACTCGGCGCGCTTCTGGCGCTGATCTCCTCCGGGCTGACCATCATCTACGGGACGCTCGGCGTCCTGAACCTTGCCCACGGCGCGATGTTCATGCTCGGTGGCTATGCCGGCTGGCTCGCCTACACCTACACAGGTTCATTCCTCGCCGCGGTGGCGGCCGGATCGCTGTTCGTGATGATCGTGGGGGTGTTGATCGAGCGGCTGATCGTTCGCCATTTCTACACGCGGCCGCTCGAGGACCAGCTTCTCGTCACATTCGGGCTCGGCATCGTTTTCGTCGAGACGGTCCGCTTTTTCTTCGGCAGCCTCTCGCACACGGTGCCGCCGCCCGCCTCGCTAGTCGGCATTACCCATCTCGGCTTCATGGTCTATCCCACCTACCGATTGGCGCTCCTCGGCATCGTCGCCCTGGCGCTGCTGATGCTCTATGTCGTGCTCTATCGCACCCGCATCGGGATGATCGTGCGAGCAGGCATCGAGGATTCGGTAATGGTCGACTCGCTTGGAATCGATGTCTACAAGATCTTCATGCTCGTCTTCGGCATCGGAGCCATGGCAGCTGGCTTCGCCGGTATTGTCAACGCACCCGTGGTGTCGATCGCGCCCGATGTCGGGGAAGCCATACTGGTCCAGACCTTTGTGGTCGTGGTAATCGGCGGTGTCGGTTCCTTTACCGGCGCCATCCTTGGCGGCCTCATCGCCGGCGAAATCATCAGCATCACCTCGATGTTCAATCCTGGTTATTCGTATGTCATGCTGTTCGTGGCGATGACGCTGGTGTTGGTGCTTCGACCGCACGGGCTGCTCGGCACGGCAGGGCGTGAGTAGACGCGGTCGTCCATGAACATCAAACATCCCTTCCTCGTCGAGCTTCTGACGGCGCTGGCGCTCGTCCTGGCGCCTTTCGTTCTGCCCCATCTCGGGTTCTCGCCCAGCACGATCAATCGTATCCTGATCTGGGGACTGTTCGGGATCGGCTTCGACATCCTGTTCGGCTACACGGGATTGCTGTCCTTCGGCCAGTCGGCCTTCTACGGTACTGGCGGGATGTTCGCCGCCTATCTCCTGACTGAAACCGGCTTCTCTTATGTCATGGCTGCCATTGTCCTGGGCGCCGTCGTGTCGGGTGTCGTCGGCTACGTGATCGGGTTGATAGCCCTGCGACGCACCGGTATCTATTTCGCCATGATCACGGTGGCGATCGCCGAAGTCTTCTTCTTTGTCGAGTTCAATCCGCTCTCGGCATTCACGGGCGGCGAGAACGGCTTGCCTGGCGTGCCAACCCCGGTCGTCAACCTCGGCTTCACGGTGCTCGAATTCAACACCGACTGGACGATGTATACCTTCCTGGCGTTCTGCTATTTCATCGGCATTGCCGTCGCACTGCGCATCGTACGCTCGCCCGTTGGCGCGATCCTTTCGGCGATCCGCGACAATCCGCTCCGCGCCGCGGCGCTGGGCCACGACATACACGGCTACAAGCTCACGGCCTTCGTGGTTGCCGCGATCTATGCCGGCTTTGCCGGCGGCCTGTTGGGCGTGATGCAGGGCTTCATGCCGCCGGACGCTTTCATGTTCGACACGTCCGGCCAGGTCGTGATGCAGACGGCGATCGGCGGTGCCGGCACACTGTTCGGGCCGCTGGTGGGCGCGACGGTGTGGCTCTATCTCAGCGACTTTTTCCAGAACACATTGCATCTCGGCGCCACATGGAAGTTGGTGCTCGGCATCGTTTTCGTGCTGCTGGTCTGCTTCCTGCGGCGCGGCATCGTCGGTGCGATCGTCGATCTCTATGGGTTGACCGGTGGCCGCAAGCGCATCGAATCGTCCAATACCGCGGTCGAGAGTGCGCCGCACGTCGTGACCGCCGTCGAACCGATGCCGGCGCGCCGGCGTGGTGCTGCGCCAGCATCCGGACCGATCCTGCAGGTGCAGGGCCTAACCAAACGCTATGGCGGTATCACAGCCAACAGCGACGTCGACCTCAGCGTCGATCATGGGGAGATACGGGGCATCATTGGACCCAACGGCGCGGGCAAGACGACGTTCTTCAAGATGCTCACCTGCGAGATCGCGCCAACCTCCGGCCGCATCATACTGGCCGGCCGCGATATTACGGGCATGGGCGTATCCGAGGTGTGCCAGCTCGGGCTCACCAAGAGCTACCAGATCAACCAGCTATTCGACCGCTTGACGGTGCGGCGGAACCTGATGATTGCCGCGCTGGGCGAGGCGCGTGGAAAGTTCCGGCTTGATCTGTTCAAGAGTATCCACAGCGTTCCCGGTCTCAGCGAGCAGGTCGAGCGAACGGCGGCGCTGGTGAACCTTACGGCGCGGCTCGATCGGCCAGTTTCGGAACTGGCTTATGGCGAGAAGCGGCGGCTGGAAATCGGTCTTGCACTGGCGACGTCGCCGAGCCTGCTCCTGCTTGACGAACCGCTTGCCGGCATGAGCCCGCGCGAGCGCGTCGAGACCGTGGCGCTGCTCAAGTCAATCGCGCGTGCACGCACGATGATCGTCATCGACCACGATATGGATTCGCTCTTCGAGCTGGTCGAGAAAATCACCGTCCTGCAGGAGGGCAGGGTGCTGGCCGAAGGCACGCCCAGTGAGATCAAGGCCAACGCAAAGGTGCAGGAAGCCTACCTTGGCGGTGTACATGGAGAGGTGGCATGAGCCTGCTCGATGTGAGAGCATTAAACAGCTATTATGGTGACAGTCACATTCTGTTCGACGTCACATTGAGGGTCGAGAAGAATGAGGTCGTGGCGCTCCTGGGCCGCAACGGCGCTGGCAAGTCGACGACGCTGAAGAGCCTGATGGGGGTCGTGACGCCGCGGACCGGCTCGGTTGAACTAGACGGGGTCGAACTGGTTGGCAGGAAGGCGCACAGCATCGCTCGGGAAGGCATGCAACTCGTGCACGAGAATCGACGCATCTTCGGCAGCCTGAGCGTCGAGGAAAACATCATTCTGGCCGGGTTGACTGCGGATGACCGGTGGCCGCTGGAACGCATTTACACGATGTTCCCCCGGCTGAAGGAACGACGCGCCAGCCGTGGTACGGATTTGTCAGGTGGCGAACAGCAGATGCTGGCTATAGCGCGTGCATTGGTGCGCAACCCAAAGATCCTCCTGCTTGATGAACCCTTCGAAGGACTTGCTCCAGTCATTGTGTACGACTTGGTGCGCGCCTGCCGCGAGCTGGTCCAGGCAGGGCAGACAATTGTGCTGGTGGAACAGAACATCGCAGCGACGCTGGCGCTCGCGAGCCGCGTTTATATCATCAACAATGGCCATATCGCCCACGAAGGCCCGGCCGCCGAACTCAAGATCCAGGCGGGGCTGCTGCAACACCATCTTGGCGTCTAGGTCCAGCCCGTGGACAATCCCACGACCTTCATCGACAGTGTCATCCCCGCCAGAGAATTCGTGAGATTGTGGCTATCACGATCGGAAAGATAGCTAGGAGTTAGGCAAGTGCCTTGAGCCGCCAGCAGACGGTGGCTTTTGGATTTCGACCCCGACTTGATAGTGGAGGGGCAGTCCAAGACATTCTCATGCGCTCCGTACGCCTTTGCTCGAAGAGACACTGATCGGGGGCACGGTCTCGTCAGTGGGCGCGGCTTGGCAGCAGGCCGCGAGCCATGATGGAGCCGTAAACGCTTGCAGGGATCACAGCGGAATTCGCAAGTCGGTACCTCTGGAAATCAAATCTTCAGGATAGCTTGGCATTCTTGTCCATCCCGAGGAGCGGATGGCTCGGGCGGAACATTCAGGAGAAACCAGTTGTAAGGGCCGATATTTGACAGAACGGATGCACCTAGACGTGCAGGATAGTCCTGGCCATAACTGCAGAAGTCGACCGACTACTGGCGAGCCGCACGCGCGATATCCGGCTGACGGGCGAGATCTACCGCCTGTTTCGAGCGCGTGTCTGGTCGCAGACAAAGATCATCCGAGCCTGGATGGTCTGGGTGGCTTTGTTGGACGTGCTGACACTCGCGCTCAACATGGTGATGCTCCCAAGGGCAACTGCGCTATCCATGCTCCTGCCTGGCGCCATCATTCCGCCCGTCGCTGTGGCCGTCGTTCTTATCTGGCGAAAGCCGCGGGCGCCGTGGCTACAAGGGGCTTCGCTGATCGCGGGCTTCTTCCTCATTTTGTTGTCGGTTGCGTTGGTCGGCGTAAGCGCTGGTGGCGAGTTCTACGAACGGCACTTGAACATCATGCTGTTCGTGGCCATCACAGCCATCATCATCTTCGGGGTTCCGCTGGCCTGGACGGTGACTATTGCCGCCTTGGCGCTCGGTCTCTATCTCGTTTTTCAACTACACAACCCGGGCATCGAATTTGGCAGCGCCGTGGCTGCGACGTTGTTTTCACCAGCGGCATCTTCGCAACGGTCGCCGCGCGGCGCAGCATGACAATTCTCGCTCAGAAGACCTTCCTGTTTGAGCTTCGCGACCGGCGCAGGGTCGCCGAACTGGCGGAAGCGAATGATCGGCTGAAACTTTTGGCGAGGACTGATCCGCTCACTGGCATAGCCAACCGGCGCTGGATGACGGAAACGCTTGACCGTCTATGGGACGGTGGCCGGAAATGCCACGGCGGTGCCGCCATGCTGATGTGCGACATCGACGACAAGAAGCTGAACGACCACCTCGGCCATGCCCAGGGCGATCGCTGTCTGGTCGAGGTCGCCAGAATGATCCAGGAAAACGTGAGGCGCGACCGCGATCAGGTGGCCCGCTACGGCGGCGAAGAGTTCCTGGTGTTGCTGCCCGGGGTGGACGAGGAAGAGGCCGTCGCGGTGGCCGAGCGAATTCGTCAGAGCGTTGAGGCCGCGGCTTTTCCCAACCCTGCATCCCGCATGTCGCCTAGCGTCACACTCAGCATTGGAGTTGCAGTTCAGACGACTGACGAGGCCATCTCACCAGAGCAGTTACAGAGTCACGCGGATGCGGCACTCTACCTTGCCAAACAATCCGGCCGCAACCGAGTGCTGCTCCACGGATCGGCGTCATTCGGGCGAAAACATGTGCAGCCGGCACGGTGATGCCTCAAGTACGTCAGGGCGAAAGTCGTTGTGCTGTTCTTGTGCGGCTGAAGCAGACCGGCTCGGCGACATAAGCCGACCCGGGTGCGCCGGTATGCGGCGATCCGTGCCCGAGCCCTCATAACGGGGGTTGACGATGCGGGAACCTGATAGTTGAAGGCAGCAATGGAACGCAAGGCGGCGTTGGACATTTCGTCTGGATTGGCACGCGTGCGACGGTGGTGCCCCGACTGCATCCGGCGGCACCGTCTGACACGAAGGGGAAGGAGCTAGCGATGAGAAGAATTGCCCTCGCGGGAATGCTTACACTCTCGGTTTCGGCCTCCCAGGCACAGACCGCGACGCCTCAGCCAGCCGCACCGACCGCTGAGGCGCCTGCCGGTCAGGTGGTTGCGTCGGGAAAAGGCGGCCCGGTCAACCTCTGTCACGAGATCCTCGCCTTCATGAAAGCGCCTCCAGCTGAGACGCCCCCACCCACCGGCGCGGCAAAGAAGCCGGATGCGGCTTCAGCTAAGCAGGGCACGACCGGATCGGGCGACCCAGCGAAGTCGGAGGGTGGTACGGGCTCTGCGCAAAAAATCACCGGACAGGACGGCGTGGCAACCGACGCTCCCCAGCCAGGCAAGGACAACGCAGCCAGCGGATCGGCGCACAATGCCCCGCAGAAAGAAAGCAGGGCAGCGCCGCTGCCCCCCGCAGACGTGACCAGCACGCCCAAGGAATCCGTGCTGACTGTCGAAGCGGCAGAGCAACTCGCCGATGCGAACGATATCGCCCAGTGCCAGAAAACGGCCCGCGCCATGAGAGTTGCCGGCGTTGCCATGCCACCGCCGCTGATTGCATTGGCAGCACTCGATATGCAATATCAGCAGAAGGCGGTTGTGCCGGCCGAGCCCACAGGGGCTGCCGGTGCCCAGCGTCTAGCGC
>NZ_RZQP01000307.1:0-6065 GCF_003998165.1 Mesorhizobium sp. M7A.F.Ca.US.007.01.2.1
GATAGCATCGGCGTCGACGACGCTGATGATTTCTGTGGGTCTGGGATTTGTCAGTCCTTGGCTGATTCTCGGGTTAGGTTTCCTGGCCGGCTGCGGCTTTGCCTTGAATGATCCGGCTTGGCACGCTTCGGTCGGCGATATCCTTCACAAACGCGACATTCCGGCCGCAGTGACGCTTATGTCCGTCGGATACAACATTGTGCGCAGCGTTGGTCCAGCCTTGGGGGGCGTGATCCTGGCCGTCTTTGGGCCGCTGGCCGCTTTCGCCTTGGCTGCGGTGAGTGATCTGGCGCCCATAAGCGCGATATGGCGCACCAAATGGGAGGTCCGCTCTTCGCCTCTCCCTCGTGAGAGAATGACGACGGCAATTCATGACGGAGTGCGCTTTACGGCGATGTCTTTGGAGATCAGGGCAGCGACCGCCCGAGCCGCTCTTTTCGGGTTGGCAAGCATCTCCATTCTGGCGTTGCTCCCCCTCGTCGTCCGGGATCAGTTGAAGAGTGGGCCAATTGTCTACGGTATCTTATTGGCCGGCTTCGGCATGGGTGCTTTCATCGCGGGTATGGGCAACGGCTTCTTGAGGAAGGTCACGTCTCAAAACAGGCTGGTGGCCTTCGCCTCTGTGGCTTGTGCAGTCTGTTGCCTCTCCCTTGCCCTTACATCGTCGCTTCCTGTGGCGGCCATTTCGCTGGCGCTCGGCGGAGCGGGTTGGCTTATCACCTGGACGGGCATTGACGTGTCGGTGCAGTTGGCAAGCCCAAGGTGGGTTGTAGGCCGCACGCTCTCCATTTACTACGCCTTGAGCGCAGGCGGTATGGCTGCTGGCAGCTGGATCTGGGGTTCTGTCGCGCAAAACTATTCCTTGACCTCAGCATTGGAGGGCGCCGCAGGCGCTCTGTTGCTGGTTGCAGCAGCGGGGATCGTGTTGCCGGTCCGTCCCTGGGAAGAAACCGATCAAGAAAGTTCAGTTTTTCATCCGCCGGACGTGGCTCTCGATCTGAAACCCAGAAGTGGCCCTATCGTGGCCAAGGTCGAGTATTTGATATCGGAGGAAAATATCGAGGCCTTTCTGGGCTCCATGCGCACGCGGCGACACGTCCAGAGCCGTGCCGGTGCACGAAACTGGACGCTCCAGCGAAATCTGCAAACACCGTCACTTTGGACGGAGACATTCCGCACCCCCACCTGGATGGACTTTCTCCGCCTAAATCATCGACTCACCGCAGCAGATAAGGAAGTCGCCCAGCATCTCCTGTCACTGCATGAAGGAGAGGTGCCTCCGCAGACAGTGCTTTCGATTGAACGGACGACCGAGGCAATTCGTACCCGTACCTCGACAATCTTTTCTCGTCCTCCAAGATGACGCCATCAAGCTGCTGTCCAGGGACAGGGTGGATCACCGGTGCTTTGCAGAGCACAGCCTCACACCGAGAGCAGCGTGCTCCGGGTTGTGCGCTTTCGCGCGCACCCAGGCGAGATGATGGTGAACGCGGCGTCAAGTGGAAGTCCCCTGCATACGCTTGCGGAGTCTTCTGCGAGAGCCCATGCCGACGAGCGCCAAACAAGGTCTGATGCCTTTCGGCGTCGTGGCCTCAACTCATCGATTCGCGAGAAAAGCATCGAATGCAGCAGCAACGGCGCGAACAACAAAGCGGTGCTCCGGCCGCACGCGGATGAAGCCGTTTTCGACGTCCAGGATCCCCTCCTCAGCCAGCGTCACCAAACTCTCAACTGAATCGAGAAAACGAGCTGGTTCGATTTCGTGGGCGGCACAGATGGTCGGCACGTCGGCCTCCAAATCGCACATCAGTCGCTCGATGATCGCTGCGCGCACCCGGTCATCGTCGGTCAGACGGTGACCCTTTGATGTCGCCAGACGTCCACTTGCGATGTGCCGGGCGTAAGAATCCCGTGTTACTTCGTTCTGAACATACCCCTCGCGGACTCGGCCAATAGCCGACGCGCCGAAGCCGATCACGTTTTGCAAGTATCGGCCGAGTATCCCAGCGAATTACGCCGTAGGCGCCCGGTCTTCTGGCGCTAGCGCAAGTTCGTCGTCCGGCGGAGCGAAATGATCGAGCCCGATCTCCCGGTAGCCAGCGCCAACCAGTGTCTCGGCGACAGTTGCAGCCTGTTCGGCGCGAAGATCGCCGTCCGGTAGACCTGCCTGCTCGATTAGGCGCTGATTCTTTATCACGGAAGGAATATGCGCGTATCCGAACACCGCAAGCCGGTTGGGGCGCATGGCGACCGCAGCCATCGCGGTCTGGATGCAGGACTGCACAGTCTGTTTCGGTAGACCGAAGATGAGGTCGAAGTTGATATGGCCAACGCCATGCCGGCGGAGATTTTGGACTGCAGCGGCCGTCTGCACCTTACTCTGGATCCGATTGATCGCCTTTGCACATCGGGATCAAAGCTCTGCATCCGATGCTCGCGCGGTTGACACCGTTAGCTGCCAGGGCTTCGGCCATTTCCGGTGTGAACGTTCGGGGATCGATCTCCACGGCGATCGCAGCAGTTTTGCTGAAAGCGAAGTGGCGGCGTAGAAATTCCATCAGCGCCAAGTGCTCGGCTGGCCCGATAAGGTGAGGCGTTCCGCCGCCGAAATGCACATCGCTCACCGGCAGCCCTTGCCGCACTTGCTCCGACACCAAACTGATCTCCTGACGCAGCACCGCTAAATAATTAAGGATCGGGCCGTTGCGACGGATGACCGCGGTAGGGAAGCCGCAATACCAGCACATGGATCGGCAAAACGGAATGTGGAAATAGAGCGACACCGATTCGTCGGCCGGGAGGCCCCCCAGCCATTCCTCATAATCGTCAGCACCAACTGCCGCAGAGAAGTCTGGCACAGTCGGATAGATGGTATACCAAGGCGGCCGGGGGTCCCGGTACTTTGTCAGGATTGAGGTGTGCAAGGAGCTGTCATCCCACGTCGCTCATCCATCATTCTTTCGTTGCGCGCTCGTCCTGGTCTCTGACCTAAGTCAGTGCGTCCCGCTTATGTCGCAGTCTCGTTTGGACAGGATGGGGTCAACCACGCCGGGGAGCGCGCGTGCCATGGTTGCGCCTGAGGTGATGGTGCGGTGCCGCATTCAACGTCTGAGTACGTGACGCCAGTGCAGTGTGCTTGAGGCGTCTGCGGAAGAACTTTGCAATGCGAAATTCATGTCCGACGCAACGGACCTGTCAAGCCTCGTTCAGACGCCATCCAGGTCCAGCCAGCGGCCTTCCCTGCCGGCCGAAAAACCATACCGGCTTTAGCCACCGAGACGCTCTAAAGCTGACGTCGGCTCATTTGATGAAAGGAGGACGCCGCTAGGGGGTGCACAAGGTTCCCCGGCTTGACGTCGCTTCGAGCGAAGAGCGGTGTGGCTTGTCGTCAAGCGCCGGGCAGCGTGCCCCCTACCGATATCCCGAAAAGATCGACCAAGATGGCCATGCCGACGCCACACGCGGTCTGGATGAGGCCGACCATGAAAATGCGATTGGCGCGTTCGTAGATGGGGCGCCGCAAGGAACTCATGTCGAGCAGCATGGACAGCGCTCTCATCTGCAGTGCGATGCCGAGCAGGATCGGCACTACGGCGAACAGATCGTAGAGTTGCCATGGCAAGGGGTTCGCGGCCCAATGAGTGAGGAAGCCGAGGGAAAAGGCAAGCAGGATACCCACGGCAGTGATTGTGCCGTTGCGGAAAATGGTCTCGATCGGTTCTTCCTTCGGATCGTGCTCGTCCAAGCGGCTTCCTTTCGTTGCTCTTTCCGTCGAGACTAAGTTCTCGAGAATACTGTTCATCGCCAATTACTCGAGGCGAGCCGTAGGCAGCCGTTTCAGGGTGCGCTCCCTCTCGCTTCCGGCCGCGCAATGTACCTGCACGGCGAACTTACAGCGGCGAAAAGGTGCTGCGGCCACCATGCGACGCCTCGGACGTGCACGCCCTCTGTTCCTGGCGCAGCCCTTGCGGAGCGTACGCGCAGTGATCCTTCTCGGTAGCGGATGGCGCGGCCTCCGTTGCGGTCAGACGGGAAGCCGTCGCTGTTAAACGAGACTGTCACATATCGAACATGGCGAACCGTGTCGCACATTTCTTTTCGCAGTGACCCTCAAAAAAAGTGATTCCAGCGAGACGAAGGCGCGTCGGCCCGATTTTGGTGTCGGCCGCATCTACGCTTCAGGTTGGCATGTCGCTTGCTGCTCTATTCGGAGAGCTGCAGCGGTCCGACCGGAGTGTTTCACATGTAAACGATAATGAATCTCCTAGCAGAAAACACTATTATAAGTACATGTGGCTTTTACGCTGGCTCACCTCTCGTGTCAAGCGCTTTGGCGTCCACATATTGGAGACAACACGCACAAAATTTAGAGGAAAAGCTTGCTCTTTCGCCTCTATCCTTTTTATTCCTTCATGGAGATCTAGACATGTACATCAAGAGTCCTCTTCTCGGCTTAACTGCTCTGATGACCATTTCCGTCGGTCGAGCAGCTGGCGCCGAGCGGGAACCGGCCGAGTACATCAAGATCTGCGACGTCCTCGGCTCGGGATATTCCTATATTCCCAACACCGAGACCTGCCTGCGCATCGGCGGCTATGTCCGTTACGATATCGGCCTGGGTGACGTCCGATCGTATGACAGCGCAAGAACCTCGGACGTGAGAACTGGCGAGGACCAAGGCACTTGGCGAAACAGCACACGCTTCACGTTCAAAACTTGGACCGGCCAGCAGACCGAGCTCGGCGCGTTGACGACCTATACCGAAACCCAGGTGAATTTTGGCAACAGCGCTAACTCGCATGACAGTCCTCAGAACTATGATTTCAACAGCGGCCTCGCACTGGCTTCTGCCTGGGTCGAGCTGGGAGGCCTGCGAGTTGGCAAGGAGGGGTCGGCCTTCGATACGTTTGCAAGCTACGCTGGCAACGTTCTCGATAGTATGCTCGTTCCGTCGGCCGGCTTCGACACCAACGTGGCTCAGTACCACTTCGACGCCGGCAACGGCATTTCGACTGTGATTTCGCTCGAACAAGGATCGGGCTCAGCCGGTACTATCGACAGCTATATTCCGCACGTTGTCGCCGGCTTGAAATACACGCAAGGCTGGGGCTCGATCATCGGCGTCGCGGCTTATGACAGCAATTACGAAGCTTTTGCCGGCAAGATCCGCGTCGACGTCGCTGTCACAAACCAGCTGTCGCTGTTTGGACTCTTCGGCTACGGTTCCAATGCCAGTCTCAACGAGGACTCAAACGGCGCAATTGCCAATCATGGGCGCGGCTCGTACAAAATCTGGAACGGCCAGTGGGCTTTCTGGGCGGGCGCCACCTACGAGTTTGACGAGAAAACTTCGTTCAACCTTCAGGTCTCGGGTGATCAGCTCAAGGATGCTGGTGTGGCTGCAAACGTCGCCTACATGGTCGTTCCCGGCTTCACGGTCACAGCCGAGGTCGATTACGACCACTACGGCAACTCTGGCCTCGGCCCTGCCGAGCCTACCGCCGTCAAGGGCACGAGCAAGCCGAACAGCGTCGGCGGCATTCTCCGCTTACAAGGCTCATTTTGAAATCTCTCCAGTCGCGAGCATGGCAAAGGCACTTGCCTCGACAACGCACGCATGGAGAGCTTCGTTCGCCATCTTGAAGTCTGCATCGACCGTCCACGGCCCATCGTACCAACTAGAAACTGAAAGTTATGAGCCCTGTGTACTACACCTAGCCCTTGACCTGCCCGATGAACCGGCCAGGGGCCGTCAGTTCAAATTCGGGGCCGTTTAGAGGGCAGTGTGAGGCCGTGTTAGGTAAGCGCCACTGCAATGTCGAGGCCGCGACACGCCTGTCGCTTTGGACGGCTGGAATTGCCCTTCGCGGCGCCATTCATTCTCTCAACATTTACGTGATAATGCACGCTGAGTCCGAGCCGCGTGGCAGCACCCATCCTAGGTGTGAGCTTTCGAGAGGTTGTCCATTCGGACCGGACCGAGGAGACTGGAGTTACCACGCTTCAGCATCCATCGGAGGGTCCGAATGAACATCCACAAGAATGCCCGTCTCACACCGCTGCGT
>NZ_RZQP01000308.1:0-6031 GCF_003998165.1 Mesorhizobium sp. M7A.F.Ca.US.007.01.2.1
CTGGCATGCTGCAGCCACCCTCAAGGCGCGGCTTCACTCGGTACTTAACCCCTAGGCTGGTTGAGCATTGAAGCCAACGTGCCCGCGTTCGACGTCCCAATGCCTTTTACCTCGGAGGCGGCCAGTGGATCGAGCCCAGCAGGGAGTCGTCGAGGATCAATAAACCGAAAGCAGCATTCTGCCAATTTCCCAGCCGATGAATGCTCGCGGCGGGAAGCGGTCGGTCGCTGCAGCCCAGGCGCGCTTCACTCCTCCCGGAATGCTCGCTGAATCTGATCGGCCAGGGGCTTGACGACATAGGACAGCATCGTGCGGCTGCTGGTCGTGAAAAACACCTCGACCGGCATGCCGGGCGCCAGGGTCAGTCTTTTGAGTCTGGCAAGTTCCGTGCGCGGCAAAACGATATGCACGGTGTAATAACCGGCGCCGGTGCGCTCGTCGGTGCTGAGATCGGCGGAGATCTTGCTGACGGTTCCGTTGAGTTCAGGCGTGGTCCGCTGATTGAAGGCCGAAAGCCGCAGCGTCGCCTCCTGCCCCTGTTTCAGCTGATCGATGTCCTGTGGAGCCACACGGGCTTCGACGGTCAGTCGGTCCGCGACCGGCACGATGAGCATGACCGGTTCGCCCGCAGTGATGACACCCCCAATCGTATGTACGGCAAGCTGAAGGACGACGCCGGCCTGCGGGCTTCGAATGTCGATGCGCTTGAGCTGGTCCTCGGCCGATAGCTTGCGTTCGACTAGCTCCGAGAGTTTTGCGTGGACCTCACGCAGCTCCGTGGCGACTTCGCTGCGCAGATCCTGATCGATCTGGATGATCTGCAGGCGGATTTCCGACGTGTGACCTTTCGACTGCGCTATCGCCGCGATCAACTGCCCGTGTTCAGCCTCCAGCCGCACGGCCTCGCGCTCGAGCGCGGTGATGCGATCGATCGAGACCAGCTTGCGCTCCCATAATGTGCGCATGCCCGCGAGCTCGGTTCCGATCAGCTTGATTTCCTGGCTCTTGGCGTCCTTTTGCTCGGTCAGGCCGGAGACCTCTTCGGCGAGCTGGGAGATACGTTCCGCCAACTGCGCCTTCTGGCCAGCGCGTGCCTGCCGGCGGAACTCGAAGAGCGACTGCTCTCCGGCCATTGTTCCGCTGACATCCGGATCGTCCCGCCGAGACATCAGCGACGGCGGAAAACCGATGGCGTCCGCACCATCGCGCTCGGCCTTGAGACGTGCCAGGCGGGCATCGAGTTCATCCGCGCTCTTGGTGACAATGGCCAGATTGGCGCGGGTGACGGTTTCATCGAGATGAATCAAAACCTGTCCCGCTTGCACGGCATCGCCTTCGCGCACGAAGATTTGGCCGACCACGCCGCCCGTCGGATGCTGCACCTTTTTGACGCTGGAATCGACAACCAGCTTTCCCGATCCAATGACCGCGCCAGAGAGGTCGATCACGGCGGCAAGGCTGCCCGCTCCACCGACCAGTAGGATGGAGGTCGCAATGCCGCCAAGCAGATAACGTCGAATGGCCCGGTCGGTCACCGATGTCGCCCTCTCCGGCATCAGAGCGCCGCCTCTTCAGGACTTGGGACAACTTTCAACGGAACGCTGATGGGACGGGTCACCTTGGTCATGATCTCATTCTTCGGGCCAAAGGCCTGAATGCTGCCGTTCGTCATGACAAGGATCTGGTCAAGACTTTGCAATGCACTCGGGCGATGCGCCACCACGATGGCCATGCCGCCTCTGTCGCGCACGCCCTGGATCGCCGCCGTCAAGGCGGCTTCGCCATCGGCATCGAGATTGGAATTCGGCTCGTCGAGTATGACAAGAAACGGATCGCCATAGAGAGCACGCGCCAAAGCGACCCTCTGTCGCTGGCCCGCCGAAAGCGCCGACCCGGCCTCGCCGATACGCGTTTCATAACCTTCAGGCAGGTGAACCACCAGATCATGAACACCGGCGGCGCGCGCAGCGGTCAGTATTTTGTCCGAGGGGGGCTGGGGTTCGAAGCGAGCTATGTTCTCGGCAATGGTGCCGTCGAACAGCTCGACATCCTGCGGCAGATATCCGACATGCTTGCCGAGGTCGTCCGACGACCACTGGTCGAGCGTCGCACCGTCGAGCCTGACGGTACCGCGCACTGGCAGCCAGACGCCGGCGATGGCTCTGACGAGCGAGGATTTTCCCGAAGCGCTCGGACCGATGATGCCGAGGCCGGCGCCCTTCTCCAGCACGAAGCCCGCATCCTGGACGACAAGGCGGCGCTCGCCCGGCGGCGCCACACTGATGCCCTCTACCGAGAGGCGAAACGACGGCGGCGGCAGCGAGACAGTTGTTGCAGCCTCGGGCAGCAGCCCCAGAAGGTGGGTGAGGCGGGCCCAGGCCTGGCGGGCGCTGACGAAGCTCTTCCAATGCACGATCGCGAGTTCAATCGGTGCCAGCGCCCGGCTCATCATGATCGAGCTGGCAATCATGATGCCTCCTGTTGCCTCCTGATGGATGACGAGCCAGGCGCCGATCGCCAGGATGCCGGATTGAAGCATCATGCGCACGACTTTCGAAATCGTTCCGAGCGTCCCCGCCAAATCGCTCGCCTTGGCATTCGTCTTGAGATAGTCGGCGTTGACGGCAGACCAGCGATCGGCAATGCGTGGGCCAAAACCCATTGCCTGAAGCACCTCGACGTTGCGGCGTGTCGCTTCCGCCAGCGTGTTGCGCGAAGCGGCCTGGCTGTTAGCACGTTTCGCCGTCTCCCTCGTGCGCAGTTCCGCCAGTAAGGTCAGGGCAAACAGAATGATGGCGCCCAAGAGCGCGGTCATGCCGATCCAGAAATGGAACAGGAAACAGATTGCGAGATAAAGCGGCATCCAGGGCAGGTCGAACAGCGCGGTCGGCCCAGCGCTCGACAGGAACGATCGGACCTGATCGAGGTCCCGCAATGACTGCAAGCCATCGCCGGGAAGCTTCGTGCGCAACGGCAGACGCATCAGTGCGGTGTAGACCTGCCCGCTGAGCCGCGCATCGAGCGCCATGCCGATACGCACCAGCAGCCGCGATCGGATCAGCTCAAGAACGCCCTGGAAGAGGAACAGCGTGCCCGCAAACAAGCAAAGGCCGACAAGCGTCGGCACGCTGCGGCCGGGGATGACGCGATCGTAAACCTGCAGCATGAAGAACGAGCCGGTCAGCGCCAGGACATTGACGACCCCGCTCATCAACGCGATGCCGGCGAATGCCCGGCGAAAGGAAGCCAATACGGCCGTGAGCGTTGTTCGCGGCGGCTCAGAAGGGTGGGAGTGAGACATCGTCCTTCACCTCGGGTCCAGCGCGGGCGCAAGCGGCAATGAACGCGTTCGAGACCAGTTGGTGAAGGATGTCGGTTTCACTCCATCTTCCAGCATGGCACCTAGATGAACCAGTCATTCAGCGCGTAGGCATGAACATAGTCGACGTGCATTTCAGAAGGGGTGGCAAGCCCGTCGGCGGGCGCTCCCGCCATGCCGCCGACAGCCTGGTCGACCAACATATACATTGGCTTGTGCATGTCGGCAGGCGTTGGTGCGCGGGCAACTTCTACATCGTCGAAATACCAGACCAGTTCGCTTGGGGTCCAAAGCACCCCATATTTGTGGAACCCTTCGGTATCCGCTGCATATACGGTCGAGGTCACTTTCGTATGCGACCCCGTGGCATTCGAGTGGCTGGTCAGGGTGAGCTTGTTGGGATCCTGGCCGACCATCTCCACGGCGTCCAGTTCCGGCGGCCAGGATCCATCCGCCGGAAGAAGCCAGAAGGCCGGCCATGCACCCTGCTTTTCGGGCATGTCGGCTCGAATTTCGAAATAGCCGTAGGTCTGTGTGAAGGAATGGTAGGTCGTCAGCAGACCTGACGTGTAATCATAGTTGTTTATGTAAGGCTTGATCGCATCGGGAGCCCGGGCGGCCGTAATGGTGAGAACACCGTCCTGTACGCTGAACGGGTTGACCGAACTCGTGGGGGCGTAGCTGGTGTCGACATACCACTGAAGCTCGCTGTTGGTGGTGAGCGAGCTGCCGTTCGGAGCACCCCACCAGAAGTTCGTATCCCAGGTCCCGCTAGAACCGCTGTGCAGGTTCAACGTATTGAACTCGTCCGAGAAGGTGAGCGTCAGATGCGACTTGTCCAGGGCGAGATCGAACTGGTTGGCGCTGAACTGGTCGATGGTCTTGTTCTCGAAGACGAGAAACTCGGTTGGCGACAGGGTAAGTCGGACGTTCGATCCCGACTGCACCATGTTGGCGTGCACCTGGTCGAAAGAGAGGAAGCCGTAGCCTCCGACGCGCACGGTGTCGTCGGCGCCGAAGTCGAGAATAAGGTCGCTGCCATTGCCTGGTTTGACGACGAAAATGTCAGCGCCGGAGCCACCCTTGAGAACGTCGTCGCCCTTCAAGCCGTCGAGCGTCTGCTGGCCGGAACCGCCGACGACGATATTGTTCAATGCGTTTCCGAAGGCATATTGTTTATCGCCGGTGACCGTCAGATTCTCAAAATTCGCCGGCAGCCTGTAGCTCATCCAGGTCGAGATCGTATCGATGCCTTCGTTGAGCAGCTCCGCCGCTTTGTTTTTCGCGGAGTACAGGTAGTAGATATCGTCGCCCTGGCCGCCATACATCGTAACGCTGACGCTGCCGTCGCCATACAGCGAATCGTTGTAGATGCTGCCGTAGAGGGCCGGGCCCGAATTCGTCGCCGAGTACCACCTTGCGGAGGACCCACTATAGGGGAGCGGAACGCCCTTGGCATTGATTACGGTGGCCATTTTGCTTGCAGCTCCGTTGGTTTGTTCCAAGCCCTAACACGATGCAAGGCAAAAGGAGCCGATAGGTTTTGTCTTCAAACTCAGGAGGGTTATCAAAAGGTAAATGCCCGAGGGGCAAGACGCGTCCGTCAGGCGAAAGCTGGCTTGAGCGTGAAGTGGGGCGACTGGGGCCGGTTGGGCGAAGAGCGCGCACCAACGACAATGCTGCCGAAACGTGGCAGGCTTCTGAGCGGAACCTTGGACCCGAATCGCAAGTTTGGCGGGACACCCGCGAGAGCCCTGCCGATCGGGCGCGGATGCGGGACCACGTTCCCCCTAGCCGCCGAACGCTTGCGGCCATTCCTCGCAGATCAGAGGCCGAGGGTCTGACCCGTTTCCATCTGAAGGAAATCTGCCGACGAATTCCGCAACACCGAGTTCTGGAACGCGTCGAGGGCAGAGCCGTGGGTGATATCGACCAGCACGGCCGCTGCGGCTTCAACCTTATCGGCCGCTTCGTCTACCTTGTCGAAACGCATCAGCATTCGATCGTGGAGCATCGACAACCGCGTGGCGTGGTAAAGCACGCTGCGCTTATGGTAATCCGAGTCCAGCGGCTCAAACAGTATTGTCATGACGGCAACTCCTCGCCATTTCATGTCCATTCGGGGGTGATTTGGAGGCCGCCCGCGTATAGATATTGGTCTGGCGCTCCCGAGGCCTCCGTCACGCGCTGTTGAGCTGCCCGGACCCTGCAGCACAGGGCGATATTCACCACGCCATTTTTCCTGTCCGTTTCTTCCTTTGCGCGCCTCAACGATTTCTCAGCACGTTTGAAGCGCAACCTTGAACTGCCAAGTTTCAAGAATTTCAGCCATCGTTCCGCTTCCTATGCGGTTGCTTCCCTCGGCTGATAATTACGGCTGTTCTGTTTGGTTCCGGCCAATCGCGACCGGCTCCCAGATTTTACAGAGCCAGGCCGATCTGGCGCTGCCGATTTAAATCTCTCCGGCAATGGGCTTGAGCGCATCTTCTGTCGCAAGCTCCAGCGGGACGCCGGCGACGTTCCGGAGCATCAAAGCGGCGCGCTGAAGGACGGACTGCAAATCCGCCCCGGATATATCCGCGATGCGATCGACCGCGCTTCAACCTCTTCCGCGATAAATAGGCGCGCCGATGATCATTCCTTCGACCATGTCCTCTCCGAGGAGGTTTCAGCTTGTTTGGGAATGGCATGTGCTGGCCAAGTGGTCTATCT
>NZ_RZQP01000309.1:0-6009 GCF_003998165.1 Mesorhizobium sp. M7A.F.Ca.US.007.01.2.1
CCGCCGCCGGCTACAACTTCTCCCTCCTGCTCAGGTGGCTGAAGGGGTTTTTGTCGCTCTTGATTGCCCTGCTTCAAATCCGGCCGAAGCCGGTCGCCGCTTAGGGCTCGGATTGTTCACGGTCGACTAGTGAGCACTCTCCAATATGTTAGGCTCTGTCGCAGTAGCGCAACAAGCTCAGTCTTTGGATGGGTGGTATGAGGATGAGACGACTGAATGTGTACAGGCTCAGTCTTTTTATCGAGGCTCTCGTTTTTGTCGTAAGCGCGTTCGGTGCGACGTGGCTTACCAGCTTTGTGAACGCGCCATGGTGGACATATGTGATTATAGCGGCCATCGCTATGGGCATGTTCGTCGCCGTGCGTGGGGTCCTTTCTGAGCCGCAACGTATGGGACTCTTGGCACACAACTCGGCAGCGACCTCTGCGTGAACCCAGACGCCTTGAAAATGTGCCCGATGCGTCCGGATTTTTGGCGGTGATCTTCATCAAATGCGATGAGCTGCAATTTCTGGCGACGGCCACGCTAAGGGCGGGCCTCCAGCACCATGTTGAACGGTGTCTCCGCGGCGCGACGCAATCGCTTGAAGCCGCCGCCGGTCACAACCTTGCGCAGCCTCGCCTCACCGGCCTGGGCTCCAAGCGCGAGCCCGACTTCCTGCGACACGGATGCGGGCGTGCACACGAAAGTGGAAGCGGCATAGTAAACGCGGCCGACGGGATTGAGGTTCGCCGCCAGATGATCATGCGCGAACGGCTCGACGATCATCCACGTGCCGTCCGGCTTGAGCGATCCGTGGACATGGGTGGCGGCGCCCGTCGGGTCGCCCATGTCGTGAAGGCAATCGAAGAATGTGACGAGGTCATAGGTTCCGGGATAGCTCTTGGCGGCCGCCACGTCGAACCGCGTGTTAACGCCGACGCCGGCTACCTCGGCCGCCTTGCGGGCGCGCTCAATCGAAGGGGCATGATAGTCGAAGCCGACGAAGCGCGAATTGGGGAAGGCCTGTGCCATGAGCACGGTCGATGCACCATGACCGCATCCAACATCCGCGACGTCCACGCCGCGTTCGAGCTTCTCGACGACGCCCTCCAAGGCCGGCAGCCAGGAGTCGATCAGATTGGCATTGTAGCCTGGACGGAAGAACCGTTCCGTACCGCGAAACAGACACGCGCTATGATCGTGCCACCCGACGCCCTTGCCGGACTGGAATGCCTGCCTCACCTTTTCTTCATCGAGCCACAGCGCGGACAGGAACTCGAATGCGCCTGCCATGAAGGCCGGGCTGTCTTCATCAGCGAACACCAGCTCTTGCTCGGCGTTGAGATAGAATTTGTCGCTCGCTTCATCGTAGTCGACGTAACCCGCCGCCGCCTGCCCGGAAAGCCATTCCCTTACGAGGCGTTCCTGGGTGCCGGTGCGTGTCGAAAGTTCGGCGGCCGTCATCTTGCCGCCTTCGCGCAATGCCTTGAACAGGCCGAGTCTGTCCCCCAGCAGGACTCCCGCGCCCGTTGCGATCGCACCGAGATCGCCGACCATTTTCCCCAAGAATGCGTCCAACTTTTCCTGATTCGCTTCAGACATCTGAATCTCCCTTTGGGTTCAATCTCTCCAGGCGACGGAGCCGTGCTCGTCATGAGGCGCCTTGAGCATCAGATGCTCGAAGACATGCAGATATCCCCGGCGGCTCATTCCGCGCTGCCGATCCTGCACCAGACCATATGGGTGACGACCGGCGCGGTGGTCGGGAATGACAGCCACCTCCATGCCGTTGAAAAGCAGGAAATCCGTCACTTTGCCCTCGTCGGTAACCGGCGGAGCCGGAGTGGTCGTCACCAGGGCAAGCCCTGTTGCAGCAGGTATCCTTGGGCAGCCTGTCAGAACATCGATGACTCCGGTTGTGGTGCCGGGGTGGGCGATCAGGGGCCAAGTGATTGTTCCGCGGCGGCTGTATGTTGTGGTAAGGTGATCATGCGAACTCTTGTTGGTCGGTCACGTGTTTTGCGGATGACCCGCATGTACTGTGCCAAATGAGAAAACCATTCAAACGCAATCCAGTAGATCTGACTGTATCCGACATTGTCGGAATTTGGACATCGCCGAACGCGAAGCGCTCGGGGCTTGTGACGATACTTGAGCGTGCTGCTTCGGAGGAGGGATGAGCCTCGAACCGGCCGCGAGGCCTTTTTCTGGCAACGGATATTCCGGCCGGGTTAGGCCGCGAGGAAAGCGACGGTGAATAAGAGGTAGAGGACCAACCGTTTTGAGCGGGTAGTTGCCGTGTTGCGCCCCCAGGCAAAGGCCAGCACCACGGAGCAGTATTTCTGGTGGCGATACTACAACGCCTTTTAGTGCCGGTTACCCGTTTTTACCCAGTTGGCCTGGTGCATTCAGAGCGAGCTCGTTGGAAACCGCTTATTGTGGCTATGAGCGAACTCGGGATGGAGGAGTGGACCCAAAAATTGGCAAAATGCCCCAGGGAGGATTACATGGGTCGCTCATTCCCCGTACTCGTTACAGGTGCGCGTCGCTTCGCAAACAGCTTGCTTTTGACTTGGCGTTTTTTGCCGTCTCGGCATCGCTCACTAATTCGGCCGCTGCCGACACCGTGAACTGGCGTCAATTCGAAGGGACCAGCATAACTTGGGCCTACGACATCCACCCCTATGCGGATGCTCTCGCTGCGCAATTTCCGGAGTTCGAGAAGCTGACCCGGCATCAAGGTCACGCCGGAACTCTACCCAGACGATTCTTACTGGAACAAGATGACGATCCAACTGACGACGAAGTCGCCAGCATGGGATGTGTTCGGCACTGGCATTCAGCCCGCGTAGGACCTCGCTCCGAGTGGCGCCCTGGAGCCGCTGGACAAATACCTGAGCGATTGGAAGCTTACCGATGCTGGATACGACTACATTACGTGGACATGATCAAGAAGTGCGCGGCTCCTTCCTTCGCGTCCGGCCGCAGCGCGATGACGATCGACTCAAATATGTTCGGCTTCTGGAACGATGTTGCGGGGAAGCCGGCATCCGGCAAGATCGCCTTCGCTCCGCCGCTGCACGCACCGAGCGCCACGAGCTTGGAGTCTGACATCTGGATCTGGGCTCTCGCCATGAACGCGGCTTCCGAAAAGAAGGGCACGGCCTGGCTGTTCATCCCGTGGGCCACCTCCAAGCAGGTGGCGCTCAAGGGTGCCCTTGCTGGCCAGCTCGTCAATCCGCCGCGCACGTCGACCTGGCAGACGACACCTGGACTAAGTACGCTTCGCAGCCCGAGTTCAACAACTTCGTTGACAGCTTCAAAAAGATACAGGACCAAGCCGCGCTGGCTTTCACACCGCGTGTCGGCTTCGGCGAAGCCATGAACGCATGGGCCGTGGCGATGCAGAAGATGGTAAACGGCGATGACGTCGAGACGACGTTGAGGGCGCTTGCCGAAGAAATCCGCACTGGCCTCTGATCAAAAGGAACAGGGCAGTACTATTGCACTGCCCTGTTCCCGCCAACGGCGGAGATCACGCCGTGTCACCCCAAGCACTTAAACCCAGCGTGCCGATGGCAGCCGAAGGACCTGGCGCGCGCGCCTCGTCCGGTTCGGCTTCGCTGGAGGGGCGTTCCATCGACTGTTTCAGCCTTGCAATCATCCAGGCGCTGGCCAAAAGCCAGATGGAGCGCCGGCTCAGGAACCGGCGCAAAAACTCGAGCCTGCCGGCGCTGATCGAGCTGGTGCTGGCGCGGCCGCTGGTGTCGGCAGGTCTGGTCGCGGCCGAGCTGAAAATTAGCCAGCGCGCTGCGCTCGGGCTGGTGCCGAACTCGGCATCCGTGAGGTGACCGGCAGGGGGCGCTACCGGGCGTGGGACCCCGTTTAGCTGCGGCGGGCTTTGGCGAAAGCGACAGCACTGATGATTTTTGCTGTACGCTCATTCTCCCTCATCTGCGCGTTGACAGAAAACCAGCAGGCGAGGGTCACAGCACGCTGTGCTCCCCGCGATTTCCGGAAAACCAATGAAAAACGACTTTGATCGATCGCGCGGGACGTATCATTCAACCATGTCGAGAACGGGCGTGACGGCACGTACACTATGGACCGAGAGAACTTTGTCTGGCGACTTTGCGCACGCTTGCAAAACTCTTCGGAAAACTTCCTTCTGTTGATCCAATGATCGTAATGAGCTGGAGTGGCATCGCCGCTCTCCTCGGTTCTTGCTCTCTCAGTTGAACTTGATGCTAGCCTGCACGAAAACGCCGTAGCGCTTTGCCTTCCAATCGTCGGCCTGCGGGGAACCACGACCGCCCATTGCCTCTTCGAAATGAGCGGTGCCGTTATTCGCCACGGCCGCAACACCGCCTCGAGCTGGACGCCATGCCCATCGCCGTCTTCGGGAATTAGCTTGATCTTGGGCGCATGTGGTGCTGCTCTTTGCCGTCGAGCCGCGTGAAGAGGAACGCCACGTCACCAGAAAGGCTGAGTCGCTCGGTGAGTTGCGTCTGCCCGGCCAAGCCGAGTCGCAGCGAATGCCAATCGTTGTCCTGGCTGAGAGGTTGACGTAGGTGGGACGGTTGGCACACAGGTTCCCCAGTTGGTCGCCTGCTGCGTGCAACCGAAAGCATCGTAGCTCTCGTGCCAGAAATTGTTGCCAACAAAAGCACCGATGCGGTAGCGCGGTGAGTTCAAGAAATTATATCCAAGATCGGCGGTGAAATAGCTGACGCCGCCCCCGCGCTGATCACTGAATGTGTTTGAGTAGCCCCCCATTTCCGTAAGAAGTCCTCGTCATGAGAAAATCCTCCCTGATGCCGCCCGCACCGAGGAGGCCTTTACGAAAATGCCAGTCGGATTGTGGACTCGAATGCGCGTCTAGATCGTCATAGGTGAGCCGCGAGACCAGTGACGTACCTTTATGATTGTAAAGTTCCTTCGATGCGTTGCCGGTACTGGCCAGTAACGTAGTCCACCCTCGAAGGAAAAGACTGAGGCCGCCGACCCGGCTACCGACGCCGACTCGCAATCACCGGCACTCGACGGCGGTTCGGAACTTCTCGGTGCCGCAGCGCCGGCCAAGCCGGACGGGCCCGGTGAAAAATTCGTCGTCGAGGGCAAGGCGCCCGCTGCTGCGCCCGGCCGCGCCGACGATTTTTCTTGGCCGCCAAGGCGGCAGCCTGCGGCCGGGGCCACAACCGAAACGACCACGGCGATCAGTCCGTAAGCTGCCCGGGGCAGCGGAAGGGCGGAAAGCGCCTTCAGGTGGCCGCACAAGTAGGGTCTCGAGACGGACTCAGCGCGGCAGCACGCTCGATCCCATCAGCGCCTCATCGATGGCGCGCGCCGCCTGGCGGCCCTCGCGGATCGCCCAGACGACCAGCGACTGGCCGCGCCGCACGTCGCCCGCCGCATAGAGCTTTTCGACGCTGGTCCTGTAGTCCCGGTCATTGGCCTCGACATTCTTCGAGCGGCGGCTGTCAATGGCGATCTTCATCTGGCCGGCCAGTTCCGACACCGGCCCGCGAGCGGCTGGCCCGGCAAAGCCGATGGCGATGAACGCGAGATCGGCGCGGATGACGAATTCGGTGCCGGCGATCGGCTTGCGCTTTTCGTCGACTTCGCAGCATTTGACCCCGGTCAGCTGGCCGTTTTCGCCGATGAATTCAAGCGTCGCCACCTGGAATTCGCGCTCGGCGCCTTCGGCCTGCGAGGATGACGTGCGCATCTTGGTCGCCCAGTATGGCCAGACCGACAGCTTGTCTTCCTTTTCCGGCGGCTGCGGCCGGATGTCGAGCTGGGTGACGCGCACCGCGCCCTGGCGGAAGGCGGTGCCGACGCAGTCGGAGGCAGTGTCGCCGCCGCCGACGACGACGACATGCTGGCCGCCGGCGAGGATCGGATGCGACGGCCACGCCACCGACTGGATCGGTTCGCCGCCGACACGCCTGTTCTGCTGCACCAGATAGGGCATCGCGTCATGCACGCCGCCGAGATCGTCGCCGGGAATGCCGGCCGCGCGCGGCG
>NZ_RZQP01000030.1:0-39133 GCF_003998165.1 Mesorhizobium sp. M7A.F.Ca.US.007.01.2.1
TTCTGGTGCCGACCATTACCGACAATATCGACGCGGCGCTGATCGCTCAGGCAGGCGACAACCTCAAGCTGATCGCCAATTTTGGCAACGGCGTCGACAAGATCGATGTCGCGGCTGCGGCCAAGAGGGGCATCACCGTCACCAACACGCCGAATGTCCTGACCGAAGACACCGCCGACATGACGATGGCGCTGATGCTGGCGGTGCCGCGGCGGCTCGCGGAAGGCGCCAATGTGCTCACCGGCGACAAGAAATGGGCCGGCTGGTCGCCGACCTGGATGCTGGGCCGGCGCATCTGGGGCAAGCGGCTCGGCATTGTCGGCATGGGGCGGATCGGCACGGCCGTAGCCAGGCGGGCCAAGGCCTTCGGACTGTCGATCCACTATCACAACCGCCACCGCGTGCTGCCGGCCGTGGAAGACGGGCTGGAGGCGACCTATTGGGAAAGCCTCGACCAGATGCTGGCCCGCATGGATATCATCTCGGTCAACTGTCCCTCGACGCCGGCAACCTTCCATCTGCTTTCGGCGCGGCGGCTGGCGCTACTGCAGCCCACCGCCTATGTCGTCAACACCGCGCGCGGCGACATCATCGACGAGGAAGCACTGGTCAAGCTGATCCAGGACGGCAAGATCGCCGGCGCCGGCCTCGATGTCTACGAGCACGAGCCGGCCTTGAACGGCAAGCTGCTGAAGCTCGCGGCCAAGAACAAGGTCGTGCTTTTGCCGCATATGGGCTCGGCGACGCTCGAGGGCCGTATCGACATGGGTGAAAAGGTCATCATCAACATCCGCGCCTTCGTTGACGGCCACCGCCCACCAGACCGCGTGCTGCCGCTCAGGACCTGACACTGTCGCGGTGCGATATCCGTGGCCCACAAACCGTAAGATAAGACTTACGGGAGAGCTTTGCGCATGGTGATCGAGGTCGGCCTGGCATAGCCGTCATGCGCCGTCCGTCCAGTTTCGCGAAAGCCGAGGCGAGCAAAGGCCGCGTGGTTCGCGGTCAACTCGATCCGCGTCTGAAGCTCGATGGCGGCCTTGCCGCGGCCGCGGGCAAGGTCTTCGACCGCCTGCATCAGCCGCCGGCCGATGCCTTGTCCCTGGCAGTCCGGCGCCACGGCGAGCTTGCCGACATAGAACTCTGCCACCTTTTCAAGGGCAAAGACGCAGCCGACGATCCGATCACCCCTGAGCGCCACGAAGCCGGTCTCCCGCCGCGCCTTGTCCCGCAGAGTGTCGGCGGTCAAAAGGTGGGCCGAGGAGGGCGGGTCGATGACGTCGTCCATCGAGGCGAAGGCACGCATGATCAATGCGAGCACATCGTCCCAACGGTCGAAATCGGTCGGGATCCGCCTGATGGAGACTGCTTCGATCAGGTCCAAGAATTCAGCTTCTCTTGTAACGGATGGTGTCGAAGCGCGCCGCCAGCCCATCATAAAGCAGCAGCCGGCCGACCAGCGGTTCGCCCACGCCGGTGATCAGCTTGACCGCCTCCATGGCCTGCAGCGTGCCGATGACGCCGGTCAGCGCGCCAAGCACGCCGACTTCGGCGCAGGACGGCACCAGGCCCGGCGGTGGCGCCTCGGGAAACAGGTCACGATAGCCTGGGTTGGGCTTGCCGTCCTTGCCGTCTTCGAATGGCTTCAGCACCGTGACCGAGCCGTCGAAGCGTCCGACGGCGGCATGCACCAGCGGTTTCCCAGCGCTCGCGCAGGCATCGGCCACGGCGTAGCGCGTTTCGAAATTATCGGAACCGTCGACGACGATGTCATAGCGGGCGACGAGGGCAGGCGCATTGTCCGTGGTCAGCCGGAACGTATGCGGTTCGACTGTGGTATTGGGATTGATGCGGGCGATTGCCGCCTTGGCGCTGTCGGTTTTCAGCAGGCCGACAGTGTCGGTGCCGTGAATGACCTGACGCTGCAGGTTGGAGAGCGAAACGGTGTCGTCATCGACCACGCCGAGCGTGCCGACGCCGGCGGCGGCAAGATATTCAAGCACCGGGGCGCCCAGCCCGCCGGCGCCGATGACCAGCACCCGGGCCTGCTTCAGCCTCTGCTGTCCGGCGCCGCCGATTTCCGGCAGCACGATGTGGCGGGCATAGCGTTCGATCTCGTCTGCGGTCAGGGCGGCAGTGGTCATTGCCTGATCATACAGGCACGGAAAAACCTTGTCAGGGGTCTTCGGTTGGCCCAACCGTCCCGTGGTCGACGGTCAGGAATTGCGCACGGCCCTGGAGACTGGAAAACAGCGCAGCATCGGTTCCTGTCATGAATGCCTGGCAGTTCAGTTCCTCCAGGATGGAAAACAGCGCCGCGCGCCGCCCGCTGTCGAGATGCGCAGCGATCTCGTCGAGCAGCAGGATCGGCGTCATGCCCGACATTTCGCCGGTCAGCCTCGCGTGCGACAGCACGATGCCGACCAGCAGCGCCTTCTGCTCGCCGGTCGAGCAGAGCTCGGCCGGCATCGCCTTGGGGCGGTGCCGAACCACCAGGTCCGAACGGTGCGGGCCGTCGAGCGTACGTCCGGCGGCGCGATCGCGCTCGCGGCCCTCGGCAAGCGTCCGACGGAAGCGTTCCTCCACATCGACCGCCGGCGCCACGGCAATCTCGGCTTCCAGCTCGCCTGAAAGGCCGATATCGGCTTGCGGAAACGGTCCCGTGTCGGGCAGCCTGTCGATCATGGCGGCCAGCAGGCGCACCATCTCGGCGCGCGCCGCGGCAATCGCCACACCGGTTTCGGCCATCTGCGTCTCGATAGCGTCGAACCAGCGGTCGTCCCGAGAGCTTTCGGTAAGCAGTCGGTTACGACCGCGCATCGCCTTCTCGTAGTCGATCGCACGTTGCCCGTGGCCGGGGTCGATCGCCAGCACCAGCCGGTCGAGGAAGCGCCGGCGATCCGCGGCCGGTCCGGTGAATAACGCGTCCATGGCTGGCGTCAGCCAAACCACGCGCAGCCATTCCAGCATGTCCTCGGCCGAACGCGCCGAAGCTCCGTTGATGCGTACCCGCCTGCCGCCTTCGCCGGCGGTGTCACCGCCGGAAATGCCTGTTCCGATCTCGACCTGGCCATCAGGTCCGTCGAGCCGGGCATGCAGCGCAAAGCCGCCGTCGCCGCCCTCGCGCGCGACATCGGCGTAGGGCGCGCGGCGCAAGCCACGTCCCGGTGTCAAAAAGGAGATCGCTTCGAGGAGATTGGTCTTGCCGGCGCCGTTGTCGCCGGAAAAAACCACGGCACCTGGCGCCAGATCGATCGTCAGCGCCGCATAGTTGCGGAAATTAGTAAGTGTTAGCTTACTTATATGGTTCTGTGCCGGCAACCGCTATCCGCCTATAGAAGTCGCCGTAAATATCGCGCTTGCCGCCGGTCCACAACAGGACCGAAGTGCTGACACCGCGCCGCTACACGCGCATCGGCATCAGCACATAGAGTGCGGTCTCGTCGGCCATGTCGTGGATCAGCGTCGGCGAACCGGCATCCGCCAGCATGAACTTGGCCTCCGTGCCGGTCAGCTGCGCGGCAACGTCGAGCAGGTACTTGGCGTTGAAGCCGATCTCGATCGGATCGGATGAATAGTCAGCGGACAGTTCTTCGGTGGCGCTGCCTGAATCCGGATTGTTGACCGCAAGCGTCACCTGACCCTCGCTGATCGACAGCTTCACCGCGCGACCGCGTTCGGAAGAGATGGTCGAAACACGATCGACGGCGGCGGCAAAGCTCTGGCGGTCGATGATCAGCTTCTTGTCGTTGCCTGTCGGAATGACCCGCTGATAATCGGGGAAGGTGCCGTCGATCAGCTTCGAGGTCAAAACCACGCTGCCGATGGTGAAGCGGATCTTGGTGTCCGACAGTTCGGTGGTCACCGCAACATCCGGATCGTCGACAAGCTTCTGCAGCTCGCTCACCGTCTTGCGCGGAATGATGATGCCCGGCATGCCCTCGGAACCCGCCGGCGCGTCGATCTCGGCGCGCGCCAGGCGGTGGCCGTCGGTCGCCACCGAGCGCAGCTTCAGCTTGCCGCCAACCTCATGCGTGTGCAGGTAGATGCCGTTCAGGTAATAGCGTGTCTCCTCGGTGGAGATGGCGAACTGGGTCTTCTCGATCAGGCCTTTCAGGGCAACCGAGTCGAGACGGAAGATATGCGAGAAGGATCCGGCCGAAAGCTCCGGGAAGTCGGATTGCGGCAGGCACTGAAGGCGGAAGCTCGAGCGGCCGGACGTCACCGTCATGGCGTTGCCGTCCTCGTCCGTCTTCAGCATCACCTCGGCGCCATCGGCGAGCTTGCGCACGATGTCGTAGAGCAGATGTGCCGGGACCGTCGTCGCCCCGCCGCGCTCCACCTTGGCGGGCGTCGCTTCGGTCACCTCGAGGTCGAGATCGGTTGCCTTCATTTCAAGGCTGGCGCCTTCGGCGCCGAGCAGCACGTTGGACAGGATCGGTATGGTGTTTCGCCGCTCGACCACACGATGGACGTGGTTGAGCGACTTCAGGAGATTTGACCGTTCCAGGATAACACGCATGACGAAACAGGCTCGCTTGAATGAATGACGGGTCACCAGTGAGCGGCGTCCCGCGAAAGGTCTGAATAGGCTCAGAATCTGCGTAAACTGACAGGAAAAAACCAGCAAACGCAAGCCCGCGCCGCCGGTTCAGGCCGGCTACGCGGGCTTTCTGGGGATAACGCGCCCGAAGTCCGCGAGCCAGTGTCGAAAAACCGAAATCCAGATCGCTTCCAGGCGATGCCACGAGCCCGATGCAGGCCCGGCGCCGCACTGGCAAGCCATTGAATCCCGGCGTTGTTTCGGTTCGGCCCTCCCGGAGGGTCAGGCCTGATCGTTGATCAGCCGCCTCAGAAGCTCAAGTTCCTGCGCCAGCGTGTTGTCGTTGCCGGAAAGGTCCTCGATCTTGCGCACGGCATGCAGCACCGTGGTGTGATCGCGGCCGCCGAAACGCCGTCCGATCTCGGGTAGCGAGCGCGGCGTCATCACCTTCGACAGGTACATGGCGACCTGCCGCGGCTTGACGATGGTGCGCGTGCGCCGGTTGGACAGCAATTCGGTCTTCGACACATTGTAGTGACGCGCCACGATGCGCTGGATGTCCTCGATACGGACACGCTTCGGCTCGCCTGTGCGATAGATGTGGCCGAGGATTTCGTCGATCCGGTCGATGGTGATCTGCGGCTCGAAGGATTGACGGAACAAAAGCTGATTGAAGGCGCCTTCCAGCTCGCGTCCGCTGCCGGTCACGGTGCGGGCGACGTGATTGAGGATCTCCTCCGAAATGTCGAGGGATGCGTCGTCGCTCCTGGCCGTGGCAAGGCGCAATTTGAGCATGCCGAGGCGCATGGCGAAATCGGGCGCCGACATTTCAAGCGCGACACCGCCATTGAGGCGCGAACGGACCCGCGGTTCGAGCGATTCCAGTTCCGATGGTGGCCGGTCGGCAGCGACGACGACCTGCTTGGCGCTGTCGAGCAGCATGTTGATCAGGTGGCAGAATTCATGCTGGATCGACTTGCCCTGCAGGAACTGCATGTCGTCGATGATGAGCAGGTCGATGTCGCGCAGCTGCTCCTTGAGCGTCAGAGCGTTGTTGTCGCGGATCGCGGTGGCAAAGCGCCACATGAAATACTCGGCCGTGAGATAGACGACGCGCGACTTGGGGTTCTGCTTCAGCGATTCCGCGGCGATGGCCTGCAGCAAATGGGTCTTGCCGAGCCCGACGGTTGCGTGAAGGAAGAGCGGATTGAAACGCACCGCGCTCGATTGCGATTCCGCCACTGCCTTGGCGGCGGCGAAGGCCACCCGGTTCGACGGCCCCTCGATGAAAGAGCCGAACGTGTAGCGTGGATCGAGCGGTGACCCCAGAACGTTGTGGCGGAATTCGCTCTCGATGGGTGTGCCCGGACGCGGAGTCGATGCGCGCTCCACCCGGCTGGGGCTGACTGTGCCTGCGGCAAGCGCCGTCTGCGTCTGCCGTGTCACCTTGCTGCGTGCCGGCGTTACCTCTGGCTCGGCCTGGGCGCGTCCCTGACGGGTTGCCGTGCGCACGACGATGTCTATCTTGAGAAGATCGGGATCCTCCTGCTTCCACAGCTCGGAGATGAGGTCGAGATAGTGGCCGTTGATCCATGAGCGCAGGAAGGCGGTAGGCACCGAGATGCGGACAATGCCCTTGGAAGCCTCGGCGACTTTCATGCGGCCAAACCAGCTCGAATAGACTTCGGTTCCCAGGCGCGCCTTCAACTGGGTCTTGACCCGGTCGAATTTCTGTTCCGCGTCGCTGGACACCGCCATGTCGTTTGCTCCGATCAAAGTTCCAGGAAATGGGAGGTCGCCCGTAAGTTCCCTTTCGATGCCGCTCTGCATGATCTTTTCCTTGTCCTTCCGTACCTGTTTTCCGCCGGGGATGCGCCTCCTGCATCCGGTTCCGGCGACCTAAGTCTTTGCTACGATGTCCGCTGCCGCCGCCGGCAGGTGAACGTCGCCCATTATCCGTGGGAACCGGTGCCGGCCCATGGAAGCCAGTCCGCGTTGGGTATGTCAGGGCAATACAACACCGTCCGGCGAAAAGAGCGCCGGCGCGCCGTCTACCTGCCATGTCTAGTTACGCCAGTCCCCTACCGTATCGAAAAAGACAAACCAAAGCCGTCCGCGGACTTGATCCGCGTTGCAAATCCCGCCAATTTAAGCTGGCCGATTCAGGCTTGGGTTAAGAGCCAGAGCCCGTCCCTTTCGATAGATCGACACTACCGAAATCGCTGTGGATAGGGCAAGGCCACGTCTAACGGATTTTTAAGGAATCTGGTTAGTGGAGGCGGGTTCGAGTGGCATGCCGCGACGGCACATTTTAACAAAGCCATTGTGATTCAAACCCTTTTCCGGCGAATATGAAAAACCGGGCGCTGACAGAAATATTCTGAAATAATTCGCTTGACAGCGACTTCTCCCCGATCGGGCCAGTCCGGTGTGGACAAGCTGTGGATCACCATCTGTAAGCGTTTGAAAAATATAAGCTATTTTTGACAGCCAAGAATCATTAGGCCGGCGATTTTCAAGCGTGCCGATCAACAGCAGGCATGCATATGCCGGCAAACTATTCCCTATTGTGAAATCCGCATAAGACGCCGTTTCCGGACATTCTTTTTAAGTGCTTGCCGGCAAACGAAAAAACCCGGCACAAACGGCCGGGTTCGAAGAACGTCAGTCTAGGCAAGTAATGTCAGGCCGACAGTACCTTGACCCGCTGAGCCAGTCGCGACACCTTGCGGGACGCCGTGTTCTTGTGAATCACGCCCTTGGTTGCGGCGCGCATCAATTCCGGCTCCGCGATCTTGAAGGCAGCCTGTGCGGCAGCCTTGTCACCGGAGGCAAGCGCCTCTTCGACCTGGCGGATATAGGTGCGGACGCGCGAGCGACGGTTCTTGTTGATCGCTGCGCGGCGGACGATCTTGCGCGTTGCCTTTTTGGCCGAGGATGTATTGGCCATGATGCCTCTCTTCTGATCTGGTCGGCGCATGCGGGATGCCGCAGGGCGCAAAAAACAAACGGGCTGCCACAGGGCCGCCTCGGTTGGTGCGGCTTATAGTTCAGCTTTTCCGGCGCGTCAACGCTGCCTGGCCTTCTTTTTGGCGGCCAACAACCATCTTCTTCGAAGCCAAGGGATTGGCGTCAGCGGTTGGTGAAATTCGGCTTCCGCTTCTCGGCAAAGGCCGCCATGCCTTCCTTCTGATCGTCCAGTGCAAACAGCGAGTGAAACAGCCGGCGCTCGAACCGCAATCCCTCGGCAAGCGTCGTCTCGAAGGCGCGGTTGACAGCTTCCTTTGCCATCATCACCGATGGCAGCGAGAAAGCGGCGATCTTGGCCGCGGCCTTCAGCGCCTCCTCGACAAGTTCACCGGCAGGCACGACCCGCGACACCAGGCCAGAACGCTCGGCCTCGGCGGCATCCATCATCCGCCCGGTCAGGCACATGTCCATCGCCTTCGACTTGCCGACAAAGCGGGTCAGCCTTTGTGACCCGCCCATGCCTGGAATGACGCCGAGCGTGATCTCGGGCTGGCCGAACTTGGCCGTGTCGGCGGCGATGATGAAATCGCACATCATCGCCAGCTCGCAACCGCCGCCGAGTGCATAGCCCGCCACCGCCGCGATAATAGGCTTTCGCGCCCGCGTCAGTTCCTCCCAGCCGACGAAGAAGTCTTGGGCGTAGGCGTCCGCATAGGAGATGGACTGCATCTCCTTGATATCGGCGCCCGCCGCGAAAGCTTTTTCGGAACCGGTGATGACCATGGCGCCGATACCGGGATCGGCGCTGAACCCGTTCACGGCTGCCACCACCTCGGTCAGGATCTGGGAGTTCAGCGCGTTGAGCGCCTGCGGCCTGTTCAGCGTGATCAGCCCGACCTTGCCGTGCGTCTCGGTGATGATCGTCTCATAGCTCATGGCTGCTTCTCCTTGCTTACGCTCGTCTAGAGCGGTTCATCGTTTCACGGAAACGCAGAACCGCTCCATCTCCTTGTCTTGACCAATTTCGGACGGAAAACCGCCCCCGCTTTTGCTGGAATTGCTCTGACTCATCGCTGACATGTCCGGCAATAAAAGGTCGATCGGCCGCTCTGCACGACACGCTCGATGTGGCCGCCGCAACTGGGCTTGGAGCAGGCCTCGCCTTCGCGGTCGTAGACGGCGAAGGCGTGTTGGAAATAGCCCAGCGACCCATCGGTCTGCATATAGTCCCGCAGTGAGGAACCGCCGGCTGCGATCGCATCCGATATCACCGAACGAATGGCTTGCGCGAGGTGTTCGCTTTGGGCCTGGGCTTTCTTTCCGGGCCTGGCGATCGTGCCCGCCTCGCGCAGCGGCGACAGGCCCGCACGCCACAACGCCTCCGACACATAGATATTGCCGAGCCCGGCGATCAGCCTCTGGTCGAGAAGCGCTGCCTTCAGCGGTGATCTCCGCCCCTTCATCAATGAGGAAAGCAGCGCACCGTCCAATGTGTTGCCCGTAGGCTCGACGCCAAGTCCAGCCAGCATCGGATGAACGTCCGGCAGTCCTTCCGCAAACAACATGAAGCCGAAGCGGCGCGGATCATTGAAGATCACGCGCGATCGGGTACCGGCCGGAGACACGACATGGAAGACGACGTGGTCGTGATTGGAGCTCTTCGAGCGGTCGTGCCGGAAGATGCCGGGCATGTCGCTGCCATCGGCCGTCTCGATGCGGAATGAGCCCGACATGCCGAGATGGCAGATCAGCGCGGGGCCGCCTTCCAGGTCCATCGTCAGATACTTGGCCCGGCGGCCGAGTGCCGTGATCGTCTTGCCGGCCAGTCGCTGCGCGAATTTCTCGGGAAATGGAAAGCGCAGATCCGGTCGGCGCGCCTCGACGCGGGCGATGGTGGCGCCTTCCAGAACCAGCTGAAGTCCGCGCCGGACGGTTTCGACCTCCGGTAACTCAGGCATGACCGCCGATCGCCGCATAGAAAGAAGTGCCGTAGCGTCCGGGCGCCAGCCCGAGATGCTCGGCCACGGTTTCGCCGATGTCGGCGAATGTCGTTCTCAGTCCGATGTCGCCGCCCTTGAGACCCGGTCCAGTGCCGATCACCGGAACGCGCTCGCGCGTGTGATCGGTCCCGGCCCAGGTAGGGTCGTTGCCGTGGTCGGCCGTCAGGATGAGAAGATCGCCCTGCCGCAGCCTCGCAAATGCCTCCGGCAGCCGCAGGTCGAAGGCCTCGAGCGCTGCAGCATAGCCCGCGACATCGCGGCGGTGACCGAATTCGGTGTCGAAGTCGACGAAATTGGCGAAGACGAGGTCACCGTCGCCGGCATCATCCATCGCACCCAGCGCTTCGTCGAACATAGCCATGTTGCCTGCCGCCTTGCGCACTTGCGAAATTCCGCGATGGGCGAAGATGTCGCCGATCTTGCCGACGGCGATGACACGGCTGCCACGCGCCGTCAGCCGGTCGAGCAGGGTCGGTTCCGGCGGGGGCACGGCGTAGTCATGACGGTTGTATGTCCGCTCGAAAGTGGCGGTGGTTTCGCCGACGAACGGCCGCGCGATCACCCGTCCGATCCTGAGCGGGTCAACCAGCCTGCGCACCACCTGGCAGAATTCATAAAGCCGATCGAGGCCGAAATGGACTTCATGCGCGGCGATTTGCAGGACCGAATCGACCGACGTGTAGCAGATCGGCTTGCCGGTCCGGATGTGTTCCTCGCCGAAGCGCTCGATGATTTCGGTGCCCGGCGCATGGCAATTGCCGAGAATGCCCGGCACCTTGCCTTCGCGGATCATCGCCTCGGTCAGTTCGGCCGGAAAGGCGGGAACCGTATCCGGGAAATAGCCCCAGTCGAGGCGCACCGGCAGGCCGGCGATCTCCCAATGGCCCGACGGGGTGTCCTTGCCGCTCGAAACCTCCTGTGCGGCGCCGTGAAAGGCAGTTGGGAGCAGATCCGTCCCGCTGCTGGCAAAGCCCAGCCCCGTTGCGGTTTCGGCAGCCTTGCCAAGCCCGAGCGAGGCCATATGGGGGACAAACAGCGGTCCACTGCGAAGCCCTTCGCGATCCGCGCGGCCCTCTGCACAGGCTTCTGCGATGTGCGCGAATGTGTTGGCGCCGGCGTCGCCGTAGCGGTCGGCGTCGGCCGCTCCACCGATGCCGAAGGAGTCCAGAACGAAGAGGAAAGCGCGTGCCATCGAGTTGTTGCCAGTTTGACCGACCAGACATAGGGTTCCGCGACTTCATTGGCAATTCGGAAACCAAACGGCAACGGCTTGGCGTGATAGTCTGGTGCATGTCGCCCAAAAGTGCGCAGCGGTTTTGGGATAACGACATGCACAAACAGAGATGCATGTCGCCCAAAAGTGCGCAGCGGTTTTGGGCTGCGACATGCACAAATGCTCCGGGCATGGGCATGAATCGAGGACAACAGACCGTGGTTCCTGTCATGAGGGTTGCGCTGAAGACTTATGCCGCTCTCATGCTGGCGCAGGTCGCGCTCTGGTCCAATCCGGCGCATGCCGACTGGCGCGACGATATCGGCACGTTTCGCATCGGCATCGTTGCCGAGCCAGGCGCCGGCAACTCCGTTCCGGGGCTGGCACTGTTGACCGACGCCTACACCAAGGCCTTGGGCATGAAGGTCGAGTTTGTCGTTGCCCGCAACTATGCCGCGCTGATCGAGGCGCAGGCCAATGCCCGCATCGAATATGCGATCTATTCGGCCACTGCATATGCGACGGCCTCGCAGCGCTGCTTATGTATCGAACCGCTTGTGGCTCCGGTCGATTCAGACGGCGCGATCGGCATCCGCTCGGTTCTGCTGACGCGGGACGGCAAGCTTCCCGACCTTGCGGCGATGGACAGCCATCGTATCGCCATGGCGCCTTCTGACAGCGTCGGCGGTTCTCTCTTGCCATTGGCGGCGTTGGCGGCGGAAGGCCGCAAGATCGCGGAAGATGCACCGTTTCTGGTCCATGCCGATTCGGCCGCGGCGGCCGAGACGATGCTGGTCGACGGCAAAGCCGATGGCCTGTTCGGCTGGGTGACGGCCGCTGCCGACGGCCCGCGAGAACCGTCGGGCACGCAGGCCAGGTTGGAGGCGGCAGGGGTCTCAGTGACGGCGCTTCGGATCGTATGGACGTCGGGCCTGTTGAGATACGGCCCGCATGCGATCCGTAGCGATCTCGACCCCGAAGCCAAGCGCCGGCTTGCCGTGTTCCTCACCAACCTCAAGTCGACGACGCCCGATATCTACGATCTCCTGGAATCGAAACATTCCGGCGGCTTCGCTCGTGTGGCGCCAAAAGACTACGAGATGGCCGCTGCTATCGTGCGCTTCGTTTCGGACCGTGGGCCGCAGCAGTAGCTGGAGCGGCCTGCGCACGCCTGGCTGCCTCTGTTCAACAGTCGCTGCAAGAGATCGCCACGCTTCTGCGGGGGCGCAGAAAATAGGTTTCGCCCATCTTTATCTGGTTGAAAGCAGAGGTCATTGTAAGCTCGATAACCGGCTTGTAGACGAGATTGCTTTCGACGCGAATGAGAAACGTGTTGGCGACCTTGAGCGACGCTGGGACTGTTGTCTCGGTGGTCGCGGCTGCGCCAGGGCTGGCGACGCCGGCTACCAATTTGCGTGACCACACCACCAGTGCCTGCGTCGCATCGGCCGAGACCTGGATTGCCGTGATGGTGATGGTCGGGTTTGAGCGGTTGTAGGGCTGAAGGGTGACGCTGCCTATCTGCATGATGGCGTCGACATCCGCCTTGAGGACGCTTGTCTGCTGAGTGACGAGATCGGCCACCATGCTGCCGATGCGACTGACCTTCTTGCTGGTCTCGATGGCTTGCGATGCTTCCATTGTGAGGAAATACATGATCAGCAGAATTGGCATGATCAAAGCGAATTCGACCGCCGCGATGCCGCGGCGATCGGACCAGAACAGACTTGCTTTCCGCCAAACTCCCGTAATCATAAGATGTGCCCCCGCACGCATCATGCCCATTGCCCTTTTCTTATACTGCTCGTGCATTCCGCTCAGTTGTCGAACGGTTCGTTCTGCCAGGTCACCGATGCGAAGTGCAGCGTCTTGTTGCCGCCCATCGATTTGGCCAGCAGGTCGGTCATGATCGGCCATTTGTAAAAGACCCGCAGCATGTTCCTCGACTCCGCCGCACCCGCTGTCACTGAAAACGACTGGGTGGCGGTGCCTTTCGTCAATACGACATCGCCGTTCTGGATCTTGAAGCCGGCCGTGGCCGCATCGGCGAACGATGTATATTGGCGAAGATCCACCAGCAGTTGATTGGGACAATCCTGGGAAACGATGATCTGCAGTTTTGTGCAGATCATGTCCCGCAAGTTGGTTCCGGCGACGTCAACCGCCCTCAACTGGCCGGTGCGAAGCTTGCGCGCGACATCGTCGGTGATGTTGGCCATCACTTCCTGCGCGGCAAACGAGATGCAGCTTTCCAGAATGGCGAAGACAAGCAGCGCGAAGGGGACTGAAAGGATCGCGAATTCGATTGCCGTGGCGCCGCGCCGGTCACGAAGAAAACGGGCGAAAAACCTTGGGCATCTCACTTTGTGGTCGCCTGCGCGGCCGTATCCCTTGCTCATGTCCGATCCTGCCGATCTCTATGCGGTCTCGGAAGGACCATTAACGCAAACCGATTGAGGTCCGGTTTGGATGATCGTTAAAGTCGGCGCAGGCCTCTTAACCGGCCAATAACCGCACCGGCAGCCGGTCACGCCACCTATCGGCTGACGCTCATCTCCGCCTCGGAAGACTTCTCCGCTTCGCTCTTGTAGGAGCTTTCGCAATACGGCGTGCAGGACATCGTCTGGATTTCGGCACGCCGATAGATGCGCACCGACGAAGCGGCCTGCCGCACGACGGTTACCTGCTCATCGACGATGGGACTGCCGTCGGTATCGAGCACGACCAGATTGGTGACGCCGAAACCTTTGCCGGTGAGCACGATCGTCGAAGCGTCCTGCACGGAAGCGTCGGCGATTGCCGGGTTGCCGACCACGATGGTGTCTGCGGGACGCGACAGTTTGACGATCTTGGCCTGGTTCATCGTGACCTCGATGCCGGCGCCGGCCATGGCGGGCGCGACGAAGCTCGAGACGGCAAGAAGCGCGGCAATCAGGATTGACGATCTCGGCTGGGCCATTGAGGCGCTCCACGCAGGCGGACTGATCAACGGAACATGAACGAGATTGGTGAACCAACGGTTAAGCCTGCGATGTTGCCAATCCTGCAATGGCCGACAAGGGCGCCCCGCGAGGCGCGGTCCAGTCGGGGCGCAAGCCTGCCAAACCCGGGACTGGAAGGCGCGGCGGTACTTTAGCCCGAAGTTAACCACGCAATATGTTCGAACCGGGAAAGGAATCGGTAAGGCTGTTTCTTAAGCCGATCGAAAGAGCTTCTCCCTAGATTGGCAGCATCCGATCAACCATCACAGAAGTTGACGGAAGTGCTGTAACACGTGGAGTAGGAGCTCTCGAATGTCTAATCTCATCGCACGTTTTGTGAAGGACGAATCCGGCGCGACCGCTATCGAATATGGTCTGATCGCCGCTCTCATCGCGCTCGCCATCATCACTGGCGCCGGCACGCTCGGCAATGCGCTGAATGCCAAGTTCACCAACATTGGCAGCACCCTGAACAACGCGCCGACCGGCAGCTGATCGGCTTATCGCCGAGCACTTGCATCGCATTTTCTGGAAAAGGGCCGCCGCGTGGCGGCCCTTTTTATGCCGCTGCCAATATAGGTCGTCTTTTCGTTCCTGGCCTCATCAATCGTTAATCGAACATATCTTAGATTGAGCCCAATAAAATCGGACAATAGGCATGGCGCCGATGCTTGAAGCCTTGATCTTCGTCGTCTTTCCCTTCTGCATGCTGTTTGCCGCGATCTCCGACATGCTGTCGATGACGATCGCCAACCGCGTGCCGGTGCTGCTCGTCGTCGTTTTCGCGCTGGTCGCGCCCCTGACAGGCATGGACTGGGCAGCCTACGGCGGACATTTCGCCGCCGGCGCCCTGGTCTTGGCCGTGACGTTCGGCCTGTTTGCAATGGGCGGCATGGGCGGCGGCGACGCCAAGCTTCTGGCCACCACCGCGATGTGGATGGGCCTCAATATCAATCTCGTCGAATATCTTGTCGCGTCGACAATCATCGGCGGCCTGCTGACGCTCGCGATCCTCCTCTATCGGAAGTCGCTGCTTGCGGCCGTTACCGGCCAAAATCCGTTTCTGCGCCATTTCGCCGACGAGGCCAAAGGTGTTCCCTATGGCGTCGCGCTCGGCCTTGGCGGGTTGCTGACCTATCCGGATTCGCCTTTGATGCTATGGGCGCTTGCCAGGCTGGCGGCTTGAGTACGACCTTATTTTATTGTCTGTCGGCATTGCAGAACCCTCCGTTCTCAACAGGGTCGGCCCGGCTGTTTTGGCCGGTCCGGCTATAGTTCGGCTAATTTATGTAAACCTTAAATTAATCACGATCGTAAGCATTACATTAACCTTGTTTTGACGATTGCCGCTGCAAAGTCCGGCTTGGCTACGTGGTTTGCCAGGGCAAGGGTTCGGACAGATGCCAGCATCGCGATTGATAATTCTGAGCGTGGCGGTGGCCGCGGCGGGTGGCGCTGGCTATGTTGCGAAGAACATGGTGGCACCGCCACCCCAGGTCGTCGTCGATTCCGCTCCCCAGGCCCCGGCAGTGGCACTCCAGGATGTGCTTGTGCTTTCAGGCGACGTTCCGATGGGCAGCCCGATCCAAAACAACATCGCTTGGCAATCCTGGCCCGCCGATGGCGTCAACGCTAATTTCATCACCCGCACCGCCGAGCCCGAGGCGCTGGACAAGCTGAAGGGTTCCATTGCCCGTGTGGCGATGTATGCCGGAGAGCCGCTGCGGCGCTCCAAGCTGATCGGCGAGGGGCAGAGCTTCATGTCGTCGATCCTGCCTTCCGGCATGCGGGCGGTCGCCACGGCCATCTCGGCCGACACGTCGGCCGGCGGCTTCATTCTTCCCAACGATTTCGTCGACGTCATCATGACCCGCAGGGCCGATGCCGCCAGCGGTGCCGCCGGCTTCAACACCGAGACCATCCTCAAGAACATCCGCGTCCTGGCCATCGACCAGACCATTCAGGAGGACGAGGAAGGCAAGAAGACCAGGGTGGGCCAGACCGCCACGCTGGAACTGACGCCCAAGCAGGCGGAGATTATCACCGTCGCCCAGCAGATGGCGGATCGCCTGACCCTGGCGCTGCGGGCGGTCGCGGACACGCAGGAAAAGAATGTGGGTGAGGCCGACTATCTCGTTTCCGGCAATGGCCGCAGGGGAACGGTGAGGCTGATCAAGTCGGGCGAAGTTTCCGAAGTGGGAGCAAGGAAATGAAGCTAGGTGGCAAACTGCCGGCAATCGTAGCCGCGGCATTCGGCCTGCTGCTCGTCGGAACGAATGTGCAAGGCAGCGTCGTCGAGGCAAAGAACGCGCAGGTCACGGCATCGACGGCCACCCAGCGCGTCAAGCTCGGCCTCAACAAGTCGGTGGTCATCGACCTGCCGAGCGATGCCTATGACATTCTCGTCGCCAACCCGGCGGTTGCCGATGCGGTGACCCGCACCGCAAGGCGCATCTATCTGTTCGGCAAGGCGGTCGGCGAGACGAACATCTTTGTCTTCGGCCCCAATGGCGAGCAGATCGTCAGTCTGGACCTGGCCGTCGAGCGCGACGTTGCCGGCCTTGAGGATTATATCAGGCGCTTCCTGCCGACGTCGGCTGTCAAGGTGGAACTGCTGAACGACAACGTCGTTCTCACAGGAACCGTGGATACCCCCCTGGATGCCAAGCGCGCCGAACAGTTGGCGAACATGTTCGTGTCGGGTGGTGAAGCGACGACGGGACAATATTCGCAGACCGCGGCTGGCGGCTCGGCCCAGAGCGGTGTCGACATCAACAATCCGGACCAGGAGCGCCGCACCAGCCAGATCGTCAACCTGATCCAGATCATTGGCGACGACCAGGTCACGCTGAAGGTCACGGTCGCCGAAGTCAGCCGCTCGGTGATGAAGCAGCTCGGCGTCAACATGGTTGGCAGCGGCGGCAGCAACGGCATTAGTTACGGCGCAATCAGCGACAACTTCACGGGTCTCGGCAAACAGCTGTCGAATTCCGGCTTTCAAATCGGCGCTTCAGGACTGCAGGCTTATGTGAACGCTATGGAGCAGTCCGGGGTGATGAAGACCTTGGCCGAGCCGACCTTGACGGCTGTGTCGGGCGAGAAGGCAACCTTCAAGGTCGGCGGTGAATACAATATGGTCACGGGTGTCTCGGCAAATGTATCGCAAGACAACCAGACCGGCCTGAAGACCTACAGCGTCGAAAAGATCGAGTACGGCATCGGCCTGGAATTCCAGCCGGTTGTGTTGTCTCCCGGCCGCATAAGTTTGAAAGTCAGGACGTCGGTTTCCGAGCCGACAACCGAGGGATCCGTATCGTTCTCCTCAGGCGTGACGAGTCCCGGCATGAATGCCCTGTCGCTGCGCAAGCGCCTTGCCGACACAACGGTGGAATTGCCATCCGGTGGCTCCATGATGATCGCCGGCCTGGTTCGCGACGATGTCAGGCAAGCCGTCAACGGATTGCCTGGATTGACAAAGATCCCGGTGCTTGGCGCGCTCTTCCGCAGCAGGGATTTCGTGCGAAACGAGACCGAGCTCGTCATCATCATCACGCCCTATCTGGTTAAGCCGGTGGCGCGCAACGACCTTGCCAAGCCGGACGACAATTTCAACGCCGCCAGCGATGGCGCCGGCATGTTCCTTGGCCGCGTCAATCGCGTCTACGGCACCATGCAGACCGACAAGCCCAATGGCCGCTACCACGGCGTTGTCGGCTTCATCTACAAGTAAGCGGGGAAGCGGACATGTCTCAGTCAGCATTGAAGGCAAGCACCATCGCCGCAACGACCCGTCTCGGCCGTTCACGGGTCTGCCGGCGAGCCGTTCCTGTCCTGGCGGTTGCGGTGGCGGCGCTGCTCGCCGGCTGCGCCCAGCGCGACAGCATCACGGTCGGCGCCATTCCGGACGATTACCGCACCAACCATCCGATCGTCATCGCCGAGAAGAATCAGAAGATCGACCTGCCTGTCGGCGCCGGTGACCGCGGCATGACCGGCTCCCAGCGCGATACGCTTCTTGGCTTCCTGGATGGCTATGACAGAAGTGCCGCCCCGACGCTGACGATCCAGGTCCCGAGCGGATCGGCCAACGAGGTCGCCGCGACCACGGCGGCCCGCGATTTCGCCCGGCTGGCGGTTGCCAGCGGCATCAAGCGCAATCGGATTGTCGTGACCTCCTATCAGTCCGCCTCCGCCGAAGCCTCTGCCCCGATTCGCGTTGCTTATATCTCGGTGAAAGCCCAGACCGATAAGTGCGGCCGCTGGCCCGAAGATCTTATGGAGACATCGGAGAACAAGCACTATGCCGACTTCGGCTGCTCCTATCAGAACAATCTTGCCGCCCAGATGGCCAATCCCGCCGACCTGCTCGGCCCGCGTAAATCTGCCAATATTGATCCGGCAAATCGTAGCCAAGCAATCGATGTTTACCAAAAGAGAGGCATTTCGGAAGAGTTCCTCGGCAATTCGGAAGTGACGTACTGAGCCGCAAATCTCGGATAGAACAGGCCACGGGAGAGAGCATGACGATGAGCAACCTTGCCTACGACGCCCCGGTGGACGGCAGCGATACCTCGCAGCAGGACATCGCCGCGATGCAGGCGTTGCGGCCGATCCCGCGCATCTCGATCCAGGCATTCTGCGAGACCGAGGGTGTTGCCAACCCGGTCGAGCGCGCCGGCGAGGACCGTCGCATGACGAAGGCGCATCTCAAGGTCCACATGGGCGGTGTTCCCACTGCCATCGAATTCTACCAATCGGCGCCGACGCCCAATCTGATCCTGCTGGAATCGCGCAGCGAGCCCAAGCAATTGCTGGAACAACTCGCCCAGCTTTCGGAATATTGCGATCCGACGTCGAAGGTGGTGGTGATCGGCCACTACAATGATGTCGGCCTCTACCGGGAACTCATCCGCAACGGCATTTCCGAATATGTGATCGCTCCGGTCTCGATGGCCGACATCGTCAGCGTGGTGTCGTCGATTTTCATCGATCCGGAAGCCGAGCCGCTCGGCCGCTCGATCGCCTTCGTCGGCGCCAAGGGCGGTGTCGGCTCCTCGACGATCGCCCACAATGTGGCTTGGGCGATGTCCTCCCTGTTCAAATCCGAAGTGGTCGTCGCCGATCTCGATCTGGCTTTCGGCACCGCCAACATCAATTTCGACCAGGATCCGGCGCAAGGCATCGCCGAGGCGGTGTTTTCACCGGAACGCATCGATGAAGTCTATCTCGACCGGCTGCTGACCCAGTGCGCCGAGCATCTGTCGCTGCTGGCGGCGCCTTCGACGCTCGAACGGGTCTATGATTTCGATCCAGAGGCCTTCGTTCAGCTCATCGACACCGCCCAGCGCAGCGTGCCGCTTCTGGTGCTCGACGTCCCCCATGCCTGGACGGGCTGGACCAAGAACACCTTGGTCAAGGCCGACGAGATCGTCATCACCGCGACACCGGAACTTGCCAATCTGCGCAACACCAAGAACCTCATCGATATGCTCAAGCGGCTTCGTCCCAATGATCCGCCGCCCAAGCTGATCATCAACCAGGCCGGCGTCCCGAAACGCCCGGAGATTTCGCCGGCCGATTTCGCCGAGCCGCTCGGTCTGTCGCCAATGTCGGTCATTGCTTTTGATCCCTTGCTGTTCGGCAATGCCGCCAACAACGGACGCATGCTTGGCGAAATGGATGCCAAGAACCCGATCGTCGCAATGATCAACGAAATGGCGCATGTGCTGACCGGGCGCAGCGAAATCAAGATCAGGAAGAAGGCCGGGCTCGGCAGCCTGCTCGGCAAGCTCTCGCGCAACAAGAAGTGACGCTTCAGCAGTGGAATCGGTAGTCGATCATGTTTGGTAAAAGAGGCAGCGACGACGGCAACCGGTTCACGCCGGAATTTCGCCAGCCAGCACCGGCGCCTGTTGCGCCGCCGGCTGCAGGTTCCGTGGACACGGCGGTTCTGACACGGCCCGCGGCGCCAAGCGCGCCTGTCGCGCCGCCGGCGCGCCGTGCGGTCGAGGCACCGCCATTGGCGCCTGAGCCGAAGCGGGCACAGCGCGAAAAGAGCGAAACCTATTACGATACCAAGAGCCAGGTCTTCTCCGCGCTCATCGACACCATAGATCTGTCGCAGCTTTCCAAGCTTGATCCTGAAAGTGCGCGCGAGGAAATCCGCGACATCGTCAACGACATCATCGCGATCAAGAACTTCGCAATGACGATCGCCGAGCAGGAAGAGCTGCTCGAGGACATCTGCAACGACGTGCTCGGCTATGGGCCGCTCGAGCCGCTGCTCGCCCGCGACGACATCGCCGACATCATGGTCAACGGCTCCAGGAACGTCTACATCGAGGTTAACGGCAAGGTCGAACAGACCGGCATCCGCTTTCGTGACAACCAGCAGCTCCTCAACATCTGCCAGCGCATCGTCAGCCAGGTTGGCCGCCGCGTCGACGAATCCAGCCCGATCTGCGACGCGCGCCTCCCCGATGGCTCCCGCGTCAACGTCATCGCGCCGCCGCTCTCCATCGACGGCGCCACGCTCACCATCCGCAAATTCAAGAAGGACAAGCTGACGCTCGACCAACTGGTCAAGTTCGGCGCCATCTCGCCGCAGGGCGCCGAAGTTCTCAAGATCATCAGCCGTGTTCGCTGCAACATCGTGATCTCGGGCGGTACCGGTTCGGGCAAGACCACGCTGCTCAATTGCCTGACCAACTATATCGACCGCGAGGAGCGCGTCATCACCTGCGAAGACTCGGCCGAGCTGCAATTGCAACAGCCGCATGTGGTGCGCCTCGAAACCCGCCCGCCCAATCTGGAGGGCGAGGGTGAGGTGACGATGCGCGACCTGGTCAAGAACTGCCTGCGCATGCGGCCCGAGCGCATCATCGTCGGCGAAGTGCGCGGACCCGAAGTGTTCGATCTTCTGCAGGCGATGAACACCGGCCATGACGGCTCGATGGGCACGATCCACTCGAACAGCCCGCGCGAATGCCTGAACCGCATAGAATCCATGATTGCCATGGGCGGTTATTCGCTGCCGCAGAAGACAGTGCGCGAAATCGTCGTCGGCTCCATCGACGTGATCATCCAGGCAGCGCGCCTGCGCGACGGATCGCGCCGCATCACCCACATCACCGAGGTGATCGGGATGGAAGGCGACGTTATCATCACGCAGGATATCGTCCTCTACAACATCAAGGGTGAGGACGCCAACGGCCGGCTGTTGGGTGAGCACGTATCGACCGGCATCGGCCGTCCGCATTTCTGGGAGCGTGCACGCTATTACGGCGAGGAGCAGCGTCTCGCCATTGCGCTCGAGGCGATGGAGAAACGCGCTGACTGACGTCTGCTGGGGTGTAAGGGTTCGGGCCAATGTTTGGAATTGACGGCACAGTACTGGCGTTTGTCGTGCTCGCCGGCTTCAGCGCCGGCGCCGTCGCTTATGCATTTCTGTTCACCCGGATCAGCAACGAGAAACAGGTCGGCAAGCGGCTCGAAACAATCAGGACCGCCGAGACGGATCGCTCCGTCGTCAAGGCCTCGCGCGACCGCGTGGCGGAAGCCGCCAAGCGGCGCAAATCGGTTCAGGATTCTCTCAACGAACTCGACGCCAAGCAGAAAACCAAGGACAGCCGCGTCAAGAAGCCGCCGCTGAAAGCCCAGCTTCGTCAGGCCGGCCTCAAGACCACCATCGAGCGTTTCTATATATATTCCGCAATATGCGGCATCGTTTTGACAATGGCCGCTTTCGTGGCCGGAGCCCCGCTGATCGCCTTGCCGGGCGTGCTGCTGGCCGGGGGGCTGGGCCTGCCGCGCTGGTTCGTCACGTTTCGCCGCGCCCGCCGGGTCAAGGCATTCCTCAACGAATTTCCAAACGCGCTCGACATCATCGTGCGCGCGGTCAAATCCGGCCTGCCGCTGAACGATGCCGTGCGCCTGATCGCCAACGAATCGCCCGAACCCGTGAAGACCGAGTTTCGCCGCATCGTCGATTCACAGCAGATGGGCCTCTCTATCCCCGACGCGACCTTGCGCATGCCCGAAACCATGCCTTGCACCGAGGCAAGCTTCTTCGGCATTGTTATCCAGATTCAATCGCAAGCCGGCGGCAATCTCTCCGAGGCGCTGGGCAATCTTTCGCGCGTGCTTCGCGATCGCAAGAAGATGAAAGCCAAGGTCGCGGCGCTGTCGATGGAAGCGAAGGCATCCGCCGCGATCATCGGTGCGCTGCCCTTCATCGTCGCCTTTCTCGTCTACCTGTCGAGCCCGGCCTACCTGATGCCGCTCTTCAACACCAGCGTCGGAAACCTGATCCTTGGTTGCTCTGCGGTCTGGATGTCGATCGGCATCCTGGTGATGCGCAAGATGATGAACTTCGAAGTCTAGGATGCTGGCATGACCGAGCAAGTCATCAAGACCCTGACGGATCCGAGCTTCCTGATCGCGATGCTGGTCGCGATAGCGGTGTTTGCGACCGTCTTCACCTTGCTGCCGGCGTTTGGCGGAAACCAGCTCAAGTCACGCATGAAATCCGTTGCGCTGGAGCGCGACGAACTGCGTGCGCAACAGCGCGCCCGGCTTGCGGTCGAGGCCGATCGCCGTCGCAAGGGCTTGCGTGAGGAACAGTCGATCGGCATGCGCAACATCGTCGACCGGCTGGATCTGAGACGCGCGCTCGCCGATGAAGGCACCTTGCAGAAACTCAAGGTGGCCGGTTTTCGTGGACAGAATCCGCTGACGCGGTTTCTTTTCTTTCGTCTCGTGCTTCCTTTTGTCGGTTTCGCGCTGGCCGCAATCTACATCTTCGTGCTCGGAGGACTGCCCGACAAGCCATTGGTCATCAGGCTGTTCGTCTGCATCCTCGTTGCTTACGGCGGCTTCTACGCGCCGGTCATCTACGTCAACAACCGCGCCACCAAGCGCAAGCAGTCGATCCAGATGGCATGGCCGGATGGGCTCGATCTGATGCTGATCTGCGTCGAATCGGGCATGTCGGTGGAAGCAGCATTGCGCAAGGTCGCCGACGAGATCGGCGCGCAATCGGTGGCGCTGGCGGAAGAGTTCATCCTCACCAATGCCGAGCTTTCCTATCTGCCGGAGCGCAAGCAGGCCTACGAGAACCTGGCAAGCCGCACCGGCCTGGATTCGGTCAAGTCGGTGTCGCAGGCGCTCGTCCAGGCCGAGCGTTACGGCACGCCGGTGGCGCATGCACTGCGCGTGCTTGCCGCCGAAAGCCGCGACATGCGCATGAATGCGGCCGAGAAGAAGGCGGCCGCCCTGCCGCCAAAACTCACCGTGCCGATGATCCTGTTTTTCCTGCCGGTGCTTTTCGCCATCATCCTGGGTCCCGCCGGCATTCAGGTCAGCCAACGCGGTATCTTCGGCGATCATGCGGCGCCGGCAACAAACGCCCAGTAGCGGCAAGGCAAATTCCTGCAGTACACTTCAAACGAAGAGGCCGCGCTGCATGCAGCGCGGCCTCTTCGTTGGGGCATCGGAATTGTGGTCTCAGTTGGTTGCGGATTTCGGCTTATCCTGGTCCTTGAGCTGGCTCCAGGCGTTCTGTTGGGCCAGCATCTGCCTGAGATAGGCGACATTTGCCTGCGCCTGTTCGGGCGACAGTTCCTGCGAGGCGATCTTCTCGGCCTCGTCGAACCGGCCTTGCAGGCCGACGACCAGCGCCAGGTTCTGGCGGACCCGGCTGTCCGCATTCGGCTGTTGCGCGGCCGAGCGCATATAGGTTTCGGCGGTGCGCAGATCACCTTCCAGCACATACGACATGCCAAGATTGGAGAGCACGGAAGGCTCGTTCGGCTTGAGGTCGAGCGCCTTGCGGTAAAGCTGGCGCGCATCGTCCTTCTGGCCGGTCTGGTCGAGAATGGCCGCTTCCGCCGACACCAGCCTCCAGTCGGGATATTCCGGTGTCTGAGCGCGGCGCACGGCGTCGAGCGCCGCCTCGAACTGGCCATTGGCGGCCAGCGCCTTGCCATAGGAGGCAAGCACGTCACGATCCTTGGGCAAAGCGATGGCGAGTTTGCGCATCACGGCCAGCGACTGGTCGGCGTCGCCATCCATCTGCAACGCCGCCGCATAGTTCGTCGCTATCCGCTTGTCGTTGGGGTTCTTCGCGTAGGATTGGCCAAGTGCGCCGGTGGCATTGTGCAGTTCGCCGGCCGACATGCTTTCAAGCGGTTTGCCGCTGGTGCGTGCGATAGAGCCGGTGGAGAGCTTGTCGGTTCCGCAACCGGCGACGCCCGCCGTCAGCGCCAGCACAAGAGCCATGGTGATGAGCCGTTTTCCCCTGATATTGATCCTGCGGTTGGTCGGCATGGCACCCTAAGCCTCCATTCATGCGCGGCCATTGCGTGGCCGTCTTCCCTCTCGCAGAAATATTCTGTTAACCCTAACGGACGGTTAAGAACGGCGACTCACACGGAGAACATCGCATGCCTGTCGAACTCGTCGGGAAGACATTGCCGGGCGCGTTGCCGGTCCATCTGGTCGCCAGGGACGGTCTGGACGCGGCCGGTCTTGCGCCGGCCGCCATCGCCTGGGCCAGGGCCAACGGCTTTTCCGGCGAGGCAGGCAGGACACTGGTCGTGCCCGGCGAAAACGGGGCGCTCGGCGGCGCCTTGTTCGGTATCGGCGATGGCGAAGGCGCGCTTGCCCTCGGCGCATTGTCGAAAGCCTTGCCGGAAGGCGACTGGCATTTCGCCTTGGCGCCGGCCGAGGCCGAACTCGCGGCGATCGCGCTGCTGCTCGGCGGTTATGTCTTCACCCGCTACGGCAAGAAGCCAGGCAGGGCGCTGCGCTTCGGCCTGCCGGCCGACGTCGATGCCGGGCGCGTTCGCCGCATTGTCGATGGCGTCTTCCTGACACGCGATCTGGTCAACACGCCGACCAGCGATATGGGTCCGGAAGATTTGGAGCAGGCGGTGCGGACCCTGGCCGCCAGGCACAAGGCCGAAGTCTCGGTGATCAAGGGTGACGATCTCCTCGACCGGAACTTCCCGATGATCCATGCGGTCGGCCGTGCGTCGACCAGCGCACCGCGCTTGATCGACATGCGATGGGGGCAGCAAGACGCACCGAAGGTGACGCTGGTCGGCAAGGGCGTCTGCTTCGACACGGGCGGCCTCGACATCAAGCCATCGTCCGGCATGCTGCTGATGAAGAAGGACATGGGCGGTGCCGCCAATGTCCTTGGCCTCGCCTCGATGATGATGGCTGCCGGGCTGAATGTGCGGCTGCGCGTGCTCATTCCCGCGGTGGAAAATTCGATTGCCGGCAACGCCTTCCGGCCTGGCGACGTGCTGATGAGCCGCAAGGGCATCACTGTCGAGATCGGCAACACGGATGCCGAGGGACGGCTGGTGCTGGCCGACGCGCTGGCGCTGGCCGACGAGGAGGAGCCGCAGCTTCTGGTTGACATGGCGACGCTGACCGGGGCTGCCCGTGTGGCGCTCGGCCCCGATCTGCCACCGTTCTACACCGGCGACGAAACGCTGGCATCCGATCTGGCGGAGGCTTCCGTCGCGACGGAGGATCCGCTGTGGCGCATGCCGCTGTGGCGGCCCTACGATGCAAAACTGTCGTCGAAGATCGCCGACATCAACAATGTCACCACGGACGGTTTCGCCGGCTCGATCACAGCGGCGCTGTTCCTCAAGCGCTTCGTCGAAAAAACCGCGGGCTGGGCGCATTTCGACATCTTCGCCTGGAACCCGGCTGACCGTCCGCATGGCCCCGCCGGCGGCGAGGCACAGGGCATCCGCGCGCTGGAGCGGATCATCGCGAAACGCTATGGCTGACAGTCGCAGGCGAAAGACGGCAATCGCTTTGACTGAAACGGAACCGAAACAATTTGCCGTCATGCTGGCGCGATGTCGATTGCGATGCGCCCGAGCCAGGCCTTGCGACTGTGGCAGCAGGTGATGCTGTCGCAGGTGCGCGACGACGCGCCCGATCTGACCATGCGCCAGACGGCGATCCTGTTCACCATCTATCTCGATCCGCCGCCGCACACCGTGCGCGGGCTCGCCGCCCGGCTCAATGTCACCAAGCCGGTGATCACCCGCGCCCTTGACACGATGGGCGCTTTGAAACTCGTCTCGCGCCATCGCGACGAGCTCGACAAGCGCAATGTTCTGATCAGGCGCACGGTCGAGGGCGCGCTCTTTGTCGAGCGCTTCGGCGATGGTATCATCGCCAAGGCGCTCGAACTGCCTATGTGAGCGAATTTACCTTTTCAACAGAGTGCTCGATTTGACTGCCAGGGATGCCCGCCTTCACGCTTTTCGCTCCGACCTTGCCGATGCACGGCTGAAGGGCGAGGTCGCCGCTGACCGCTTCGTCGCCGGCCGGCCGGCGCGGGTCATCGCGTCAGTGGCCGATATGCGCAAGGCGCCGCGGCCGGATGCCGGCGTCAACACGCAAGCCCTGTTCGGCGACGATGTCCTGGTCTTCGATGTCGCTGAAGGCTGGGCCTGGGTCCAGGCCGAACGCGACGGCTATGTCGGCTACGTCGCTGACACGATGCTGGGCAAACGGGACCATACGCCGACGCACATCGTCTGCGTGCCGCGCACCTTCCTCTACCCCGGGCCGGATCTGCGCTTTCCGATCGCCGGACAATTGTCGATGGGATCGACGGTGACAGTGACGGAGGCGGCCGAGACGCGCGGTACGCACTATGCGGTCCTGCCGTCCGGCGAGGCGCTGATCGCAGGTCACCTGCGGCCGCTCAGTGAAGCTGCCTCCGACTATGTCGCGGTTGCCGAGGCGTTTCTAGGAACACCCTATCTCTGGGGCGGCACTTCCGGTTTCGGCATCGACTGTTCGGGGCTGGTGCAACTGGCGATGCGCATGGCCGGCAGAGACGTGCTGCGCGATTCCGACATGCAGGCTGCGGCCCTTGGCGAGCCGCTGGAACCGGGACCTGATTTCTCCGGCTTGCGACGCGGCGATCTGGTGTTCTGGAAGGGCCATGTCGCCGTGATGACCGATGCCGACACGATGATCCACGCCAACGGCCACACCATGCTGGTGTCGCGCGAAGGCCTGAAGGATGCGGTTGATCGCATCGGTTATCTCTATGGTGGCCCGACAGGGTTCAGGAGGCCGTAGCCTTTCTTCCTTCGCCCCGTTCACGGGGAGAAGGTGCCCGAAGGGCGGATGAGGGACAGCGCCAGCATTGAGAGGTTCGCGCCGCCCCCCACCTGCCTGCCGGCATCCTCTCCCCGTACCGGGGCGAGGAAAGCTCACCTCGATCACCTTTTGTTCCGATTTTCCTTGGCGTTCGCGCGCCGTCGCGCTACCTCTGGCGGGTGACAGTTGAGCCGCGCCTTGCCGAACAGAATGCCGCCGTGGCCCTGCCCGAACCATTCCTCAGATGGTTTGGCGAGAAAGGCTGGTCGCCGCGCGCCCATCAGATCGAACTTCTGGCGAAGGCCCAGGCCGGTCAGTCGGTACTGCTGATCGCGCCGACCGGTGCCGGCAAGACGCTGGCCGGCTTCCTGCCTTCGCTGACCGAACTGGCCAATCGGCCAAAGAGAAAGCCGGGCCAGGCGCAGCGCGGTATCCACACGCTCTACATCTCGCCGCTGAAGGCGCTTGCCGTCGATATCGAGCGTAATCTCGGCAAACCGGTGGAAGAGATCGGGCTGCCCGTCACCATCGAGACGCGCACCGGCGACACGCCGGCGCACAAGCGCCAGCGCCAGAAACTGGTGCCGCCCGATATCCTGCTGACCACGCCCGAACAACTGGCGCTGCTGATTGCGGCCGGCGATGCCAGACGCTTCTTCGAAGATCTGCGCTACGTCGTGCTCGACGAACTGCATTCGCTGGTGACATCGAAACGCGGGCATCTGCTCGCGCTCGGCCTGGCACGGTTGCGCAGCTTTGTCCCTGGTCTGCAAACCATCGGGCTATCGGCGACGGTGGCCGAACCTGACGAGTTGCGGCGCTGGCTGGTCAGCCAGAATCCACCCAAGGGTTCGACAGGCCATGACATGGCCGAACTGATCGTCGTCACCGGGGGTGCGAAACCGGAGATTTCCATCCTCGACTCCGAAGAGCGCGTGCCATGGGCGGGACATTCTGCGCGCTACGCCACGCCGGAAATCTATCGCGAAATCAAGCGCCACAAGACGACCCTGCTGTTCGTCAACACGCGCAGCCAGGCGGAGCTGCTGTTCCAGGAATTGTGGCGGGTCAACGAGGACACGTTGCCGATCGCGCTGCATCACGGTTCGCTCGACGTCGCCCAGCGCCGGCGGGTCGAGAAGGCGATGGGCGAAAACGCGCTGCGCGCCATCGTCGCCACCTCGACTCTCGATCTCGGCATCGACTGGGGCGATGTCGATCTGGTGGTGCATGTCGGCGCGCCAAAGGGGGCGAGCCGACTGGCACAGCGCATCGGCCGTGCCAACCACCGCATGGACGAGCCGTCCAAGGCGATCCTCATCCCCGCCAACCGCTTTGAGGTGCTGGAATGCCGGGCCGCCCTCGACGCGAACTATCTAGGCGCGCAGGACACGCCTCCGTTGATCAATGGCGGGCTCGATGTGCTGGCCCAGCATGTGCTCGGCTGCGCCTGCGGCGCGCCGTTCCGTGCCGATGACCTGTACGAGGAGGTGCGAACGGCAGCACCCTATGTCAGCCTCGACCGGCCGACATTCGACCGCGTCATCGACTTCGTTGCCACCGGCGGCTATGCGCTCAAGAACTACGAGCGCTATGCCCGCATCCGTTTGAACAAGGACGGGTTGTGGCGGGTGTCCAATCCGCGCGTCGCCCAGCAATACAGGCTGAATGTCGGCACCATCATCGAGGTGCCGGCGCTGAATGTTCGATATGTGCAGGCCGGCAGCAAAGGCGCGGCTTCGCGTGGCGGCCGGGTCCTCGGCAAGATCGAGGAGGCCTTCCTCGAAACGTTGACGCATGGCGACACGTTCATGTTCGCCGGCAAGGTGCTGCGCTTCGAGGGCATCCGCGAGAATGAATGCTTCGTGTCGAACGCGCCGGGCAGCGATGCCAAGGTGCCCTATTATGGAGGCGGCAAGTTTCCGCTTTCGACCTATCTCGCCGAACAGGTCCGCATCATGCTCGATGACCCGCAGCGATGGAAAAAGCTGCCCGAGCAGGTCGCCGACTGGCTGCGCTTCCAGGCCGACAAATCGGTGCTGCCCAAGCGCGACGACCTGCTGATCGAGACCTTTCCACGCGGCAATCGCCACTATCTGGTGGCTTACCCGTTCGAGGGCAGGCTGGCGCACCAGACGCTCGGCATGCTGCTCACCCGCCGCCTCGACAGGGCAGGAGCCAGGCCGCTCGGCTTCGTCGCCACCGATTATGCGCTGGCTATATGGTCACTGGGCGACATGGGCGCGATGTTCAAAGCCAGGAAGCCTTCGCTGAGCGCACTTTTCGACCAGGACATGCTGGGCGACGACCTCGAAGCCTGGCTGGCCGACAGCTGGCTTCTCAAGCGCACCTTCCGTAACTGCGCGCTGATTTCCGGATTGATCGAGAAACGCCACCCTGGCCAGGAGAAGAGCGGCCGCCAGGTCACCGTCTCGACCGACCTGATCTATGATGTGCTGCGCAGCCATGAACCGGACCACATCCTGCTGCAGGCGACGCGTGCCGATGCGGCGGCCGGCCTGCTCGATGTCAGCAGACTTGCCGACATGCTCTCGCGCATCCAGGGTCGAATCGTGCATAAGGCACTCGAACAGATATCGCCGCTCGCCGTGCCGATCATGCTCGAGATCGGCAAGATGCCGGTGAACGGCGAAGCCGATGAGACATTGCTGATGGATGCGGCGACGCTGGTCGCAGAGGCCATGGGGCCGGAGATGGTCGAGGAATGAATTTTTCGCTGGCGCGCACATCGCTGATCGCCGAGGCCGATCTTGTCGGCATCGCCGGCAAGCGCGCCGTCTGCGACCCGCGCGGCGTGCTCTATTTTCCGGATCTGCGGCTTCTGGCCGTGTCCGATCTGCATCTGGAAAAGGGTTCGTCGCTGGCACGCCGCGGCACGCTGATCCCGCCCTACGACACCGGCGCGACCTTGCTGCGATTGCAGGCCGTCATCGCTGACTACCAGCCGTCTATCGTCATCAGCCTGGGCGACAGCTTTCACGATGGCGGTGGCGCCCAGCGCATGCATGCAAGCTTCCGCGAGCGGCTGGAGGCGTTGATATCAGGCCGGCAATGGTTCTGGGTCGCCGGCAATCATGACCCGGAAGCGCCAGCCGACCTGCCTGGCGAGACGGTGCGTGAACTTGCCATCGGCTCGCTGCTGTTCCGGCATGAGCCGTCGAAGCAGCGTGTCGAAGGCGAAATAGCGGGCCATCTGCATCCCTGCGCCCGCATCGTCCAGCAGGGCCGCTCGGTGCGGCGGCGCTGCTTTGCCGGCGACGGAGGCCGCATGATCATGCCGGCCTTCGGCGCCTATACCGGTTCGCTCAACGTTCTCGACCGCGCCTATGCCGGGCTGTTCCGGCTGGACACGCTGATGGCCTATATGCTGGGCGCCCAACGCATCTTTGCCATTTCCGGCTCGATGCTGCGGCCGGGCTAAACAGCCCTACCTGCCGTAATAAAGCGTAACCGTGTGCTTCGCCTCTGCAAAAAACAGCCAGCGCTCGACCAGCATGCCGGCGAACTGGATTGCAGCAGCGAGTACCGACAGCAACGCTGCCGGCGGCCAGGGCAGGGCGAACACAATGGCGAGCAGCCCCAAGGGCAACGCGAAGGCCAGAAGCTGCGTGATCTGGCGCAGCCGCGCGCCATGCTTGCGCGCGATGCGGAAACCCATTTCCTTGAGCAGGTAATTCTCTTCGGTATGCGGCCATTCCAGCGACCGCACCGTACCTCCCGCCAGCCCGGTCGCGGTGTTGGCGGTGGTCGGAATCTCCAGCCGGTCATTGTAGCGCCAGGTCGCGAGCTTCCAGCCCCAGCCGGTCAAGGTCAGCAGCAGGCAAGCCGCCAGCTGCACCTTCGAACCAAGCGCAAAGCCCTGCAGCAGTGCGTTCAACAGCACGCTGCCGGTCATCGCCGAAAAGATGAGATAGCCGGGCAGGGTGAAGCGGCTGTGCCACTGGGCGATCGGTTTCAGCGACGCATAGATCATGCCGGTGGTGCAGATGGTGATGATTGCGCCGATGGCGGCCAGAGATCCGGCGATGCCGACCCAGCCATCGGTCTTGCCGAAGAATATCCAACCGATGCCGAACAGTCCCGCCGGAATGAAGGTGATGACCGAGGCAACACCTTCGCGCGACAGCCATGAACTGCGCCATTGTGAGAACGCCCGCCAGGCGCGTTCGGGGCGGCCGAGATGACCCGTCGAGGACAACAGGCCGGCCACGATCAGGCCGAGCGCCAGCCCCATGCCGATAAAGCCCAGCCAGAAATCGGGTGGGATGATCTGGAAGCCTCCGAGCGTGCCCAGCAGCGCGAGCAGGCCGTAGCCCGCGCCGGTGGCAGTGGTGAAGAAGACGACGGAGAAGGCTGGATGCATGGGTCAGTTCGAAAGCATGCGGTCGACCCAGCCGAGGAAACCGCCTTCGGCCCGCACCGGTTCCAATGCCGGCGCGGCCACCGATGCGGCGCGCGCGGTGTGGGCGCGTGGCGGCAAATATTTGTTGGTCGGGCGATAGCCGAGCTCAGGCATCAGGTCGACACCACCGCGCTCCGCCACCAGTTGCGAGACAGCCGACAGGGGATCGCCGAGATCGCCGAAATGCCGGGCGCTGGTCGGGCAGGCGGCGACGCAGGCCGGCACGCGGTCTTCTTCGGCCAGATTGTCATTGTAGATGCGGTCGACACACAGTGTGCATTTCTTCATCACCCCGACATCGGTGTCGAATTCGCGTGCTCCATAAGGACAGGCCCAACTGCACAATTTGCAGCCGATGCACTTGTCCTCGTCGATCAGCACGATGCCGTCCGAAGCCCGCTTGTAGGAGGCGCCGGTCGGGCAGACGGTGACGCAGGCCGGCGTCTCGCAATGCAGGCAGGAGCGCGGGAAGTTCACCGTCCGTCCGCCCATCTCGGTGGTGTGCTCATAAGCGTGCACGCGGTTGAACCAGACGCCGTCGACATGGCCGCCATAGGGATCGATGTCGGTCAGCGGCGCCATGTGGCCGCCGGTGTTCCATTCCTTGCAGGCGGTGACACAGGCCTGGCAGCCGACGCAGGTATCGAGGTCGATCACGAGGCCGAGTTTCTTGTCGCTTTGACTTGGCAGACAGGTCATTTGGTCGCCTCTCTCGCCCTGCGGAATTCGGCGCCGAAAATCAGTCTGTCGGGCGAGGGTTCGAAATGCGGCGGCTGCAGGAAACGCTGGAACTGCGGCTCGGTGAACCCGGCTTCTTCGGCTGCGCATTTGACGATGCGCACGCGCAGGTCGAACCACGCAGCCTGGCCCGTCACCGGATCGGAATTCGAATAGCGTTTGCCCTGAGCGTCGGCCGAGGTCTGGTCGCCGATGATATGGTTGAGCAGGAAGCCGCGGTTGCTCTCGGCCGCGTCGTCCTTCAGCCCCCAACTGCCGCGCCTTTTGCCGATGGCGTTCCAGGTCCAGACCGTGCTTTCGTTCACCCCGTCGATCAGCTTGATCTGCCCCTTCACTCTGCCGTTGATGCTTTCGATCCACACCCAGTCGTCATCGACAAGGCCGAGACCGGCTGCCGTCCGGTGATGCACGAACAGCCGGTTCTGGCTGGTGATCTGCCGCAGCCACGCATTCTGCGAACCCCAGGAATGGTACATGTGCATCGGCCGCTGCGTCAGCGCATGCAGCGGATATTTTTCGAGGTCGACGACCGCTTCCTCGAAGGGCATGTGCCAGAACGGCAGCGGGTCCATGTAGGTCTCGATGCGCTGGCGATCGCCTTTCGGCGGCACCACACGGCCATGGCCACGCGCGGCGAGCCTGAAGCGCTGCATCGGCTCCGAGTAGAGCTGGAAAACGATCGGTTCGGCTTTCGGGATAAAACCCATCTGCACTGCGAAGTCGAGATAGGAGCGGTTGGCCATCTTGTAATAGCGCTGGTCGTCCGCGAAATCATGATGCCAGAAGCCGCCATTGTCGATGTAGCGCTGCAACTGGTCCGGGTTGGCCTCACCCCTGCCGGTCGAGGTCCCATCCTTGCCGCGCCAGCCGGCGAGCGGGCCGATGCCGGGCGTGCGCTCATGGTTGACGATGTAGTCGGCATAGTCGCGGTATCTGGCCGAGCCGTCCTCATCGACGAAACCAGGCAGGCCGAGCCGGGCGCCGAGTTCGATCAGCACCGACTGGAACGGCCGGACGTCGCGGTCGGGCTCGATGACGGGATGGCGGATGGCGTCGCCCGGTCCGTCGGCATGACTGATCGGCCGGTCGAGCAGGCTGATGCAGTCGTGGCGCTCGAGATAGGTCGTGTCCGGCAGCACCAGATCGGCGAACGGCACGGTCTCGGAATAATAGGCGTCGGAATAGATGATGAAAGGGATCTTGTAGTTGCCCGCTTCGTCGCTGTCGGTCAGCATCGCCATGGTCTCGACGGTGTTCATCGAGGAATTCCACGCCATGTTCGACATGTACATCATCAGCGTGTCGATCTTGTAGGGATCGCCTGCCCAGGCGTTGCGGATGACGGTGTGCATCAGGCCGTGCGCGGCCAGCGGCGCGTCCCACGAATAGGCCTTGTCGATGCGAAGCGGCGTGCCGGCCTCGTCGACCAGCAAATCGTCCGGCCCGCAGACGAAGCCGAGCGGCATGCCGTCGAGCGGCGTCATCGGCTTGACGGTCTTGCCCGCCGGCTTCGGTCCGGGCGGCGCGGATCGAGGGTAGGGCGGCTTGAAGCGGAAGCCGCCGGGGACATCCACCGTGCCCAACAGCACCTGAAGGAGATGGATGGCGCGGCAGGTGTGAAAACCGTTCGAATGGGCCGAGATGCCGCGCATGGCGTGCATCGAGACAGGCCGCCCCTTGATCGTCTCGTGGCGGCGCCCGGCCCAGTCGGTCCAGGCGATCGGCAATTCGATCGTCTGTTCGAAGGCGACATGGGCGAGTTCGGCGGCGATCCTGCGGATCGTGTCGGCGGCAATGCCGCAGCGCTCGGCGACCGAGTCCGGTGCGTAACTCTCATCGAGGTAGCGGTCGGCGATCAGCTGGAACACCGGGACGCAGCGGCGCCCGCCGATCGTGAAGCTGCCGGTCAGCGCCGGTTTCGCACCGGCATCGGCGGCGCTGACCGGTGTCTTCGCCATCCTGTCCCAAGCCAGCGGATTGCCGTCGGCATCGCGCACGAACAGCCCGTCATCGGCAGCACCCGGCTCCTGGATGAGGAGCGAATGGGCATTGGTGTAGCGCAGCAGATACTCGAGATCGACGCGGCCCGCCTTGAGCAATTCGTGGATTAGGGCGAACACGAACAGGCCGTCTGTTCCGGGCCGGATGCCGATCCAGTCATCGGCAATGGCATTGTAGCCGGTGCGGCACGGATTGATCGAGACGACCTTGGCGCCGCGCGCCTTGAGCTTGCCGAGACCGATCTTGATCGGGTTGGAATCGTGATCCTCGGCGACACCGAACAGCATGAAATACCGGGTGTTGTCCCAGTCGGGCTCGCCGAACTCCCAGAACGAACCGCCGACCGTATAGAGGCCGCCGGCCGCCATGTTGACCGAACAGAAGCCGCCATGGGCGGCGAAGTTCGGCGTACCGAACTGGCTCGCCCACCAGCCGGTCAGCGACTGCGACTGGTCGCGGCCGGTGAAGAAGGCGAGTTTCCTGGGGTCGGTCCGGCGGATGTTCGACAGCCGTTCCGTAGCGATCGAGAGCGCCTCTTCCCACTCGATCTCGCGGAACTCGCCGGAGCCGCGCGGGCCGGCGCGCAGCAATGGCTTCTTCAGCCTTGCCGGGCTGTAATGCTGCATGATGCCGGAGCTGCCCTTGCCGCAGATCACGCCGCGATTGACCGGGTGGTCCTTGTTGCCGTTGATGTAGCGGACCTTGCCATCCTTGATGTGTACATCGATTCCGCAGCGGCAGGCGCACATGTAGCAGGTCGTCTTGGCGATGCTGTCGGAAACGGCAGGCGAGGTGTCGACGCCGTCGCCTTCATCGGGCGCTCGCGTGTCGGCAAGCGGGCGTTGCGATGGTGCCGAATTCGCGCCGCGCGGCGGTCCCTGCATCATGATCCGGTGGCGCCTGTACGGCGCATGGATTTGGCCCGCGTCTTCGGTCCGGGGCCGCGCACGTAATGCTCTTCCGGGTGGTAACGATCACCGGCAAGCCGCCGCCTTATGCCGCGGATCCAATGCGCAAGCAGGGATCTGAAACGCCCGATCATTCTGCTCTCTGCGATCTTTCGGCGAATTTTTTCTAACTTCGCTGGAAAACTTAGAATAAAGCTATCGATCTGTCTAATCAGTTGTTCTTGTAAATTCGATCGATATTGGTTCTTAATACGGACATGACCCTGGATCAGTTGCGGATTTTCGTCGCCGTCGCCGAGCGCGGCCATATGACCAAGGCGGCGGAACTGCTGGGCATTTCGCAGTCGGCGGCATCGGCGGCCATCCGGGCGCTTGAAGAACAGCACGGCGTCCACCTGTTCAACCGCGTCGGCCGCAACATCGAGCTTGCCCAGACCGGCCATCGGTTCCTGCCCGAGGCCAAGGCCGTGCTCGAACGGGCCGCCGCTGCCCGCAATGTGCTGGAGCATGTCTCGCAGACCGTCACCGGCAGCCTCTCGATCGCCGCCAGCCAGACCATCGCCAGCTACTGGCTGCCGCGCCGGCTGGCTTCCTTCCACGAAGCCTATCCGGCCGTCAGGCTGAGCGTCTCCATCGGCAACACCAGGCAGGTCGAGGCCAATGTCCTCGATGGCGCGGCGGATCTGGGCCTGGTCGAAGGCCGCACCGAGTCCGATATCCTGCGCCGCACCAAGGTCGACGTCGACAGGCTGATGCTGGTGGTTGCCAGCGCGCATCCGGAGATCCCCGAAGTCGCGCCCGGCCGCCCTGACATCAAGGGCCTGCGCTGGATCATCCGCGAGGGTGGTTCGGGTACGCGCGAGGTGCTGGAGGATCTGGCGCGCCACGAAGGGATTTCGCTCGCCGACCTCCAGATATTCCTGGTGCTGCCGAGCAATGAAGCTATTCGCCAGGCGGTCGAGGCGGGGGCCGGCGCCACCATCATCTCCGAGCTTGTCGCGGCTCGCGCCGTGGCCGAAGGCAGTCTGAGATCGGTGCCGCTCGAACTGCCGAAACGCGACTTCGCCATGATCACCCATCGCGATCGCCAGGCAAGCCTGGCCCAGATGGCGCTCAAGGCGCATCTCGACGGCAAGGCGGATGCCCCGTCGGCGGGCTAGAGTATCAGAGTTTGCGGGTTTGCCGTTGGCTCGGAGGTCTTGGTACTTTGTATCGAGTGGCTGATTGAAACGCCTCACCACGACCTTCCTCCCCAGATGGGCTCGCTAGCGCTGTCCGCCTCGACGCTCAGCCGTCACTCTGGCAATCCGGCGTCCCGCAGCGCGCTTCCCAGAGTCTCCGCGAGCGCTTGCGCACAGCGCACGCCAGCAAATTGGCGGCTGTAGCGGAAGCCCGGCTGAAGCTCGCGCACGCGCGCGGCGGCGGCCCTCGCTTCGTCCAGCCGGCCGAGTTTGGCGAGCGCAGCGGTCAGTTGCACGTAGGTGATGCTGTGTGCCGGATTGGCTTGAACGGACTTGTAGGCTGCGCGACAAGCTTCTTCGTAACGCCCGCGCAGCAAATGGCTCATAGCTTGGGCGTCAAACGCGGCCCAAGCCCACGAATCGAACGGGCTTAGCCGGATACCCTTCTGGCTCCATTCTATCGCGCGTTCTGCTTCGCCGTCCCATCCGAGAACGACGCTGCCAAGAATGTAAGTCAGCGCCGATGACGGGCTAATGGCGAGGGCTGCGTCTAACGCCGTGAATGCAGCGGCGCGATCATGCGCGTCCATGCCGATCGAAAACCCTGCCCATGTCAGAGCGAGTGCATCGTCTTGTCCATGGACAATGGCCAATCGGGCGTGCCGGATCGAAGCCGCACGGTTGAATTCCTGCAGCCCGGCACGAAGGAACAAACAATGATGACACATTGCTGCATTGCCATGCGCAAGGGCATAGGCAGGCTCGAGTGCGATGGCACGCTCAAGAAGCGCCAGTGCTCTCGTAACTTGTTCCGGCATACCTGTATCGACATCAGGCTGGGCTTGAAGCACGAGATCGTATGCGTCGAGACTCTCTGGGCGCTTCCGCCTGACACGTTCAATTTCCGCTTTTCGCAAGCTTGGAGCAATCGCGCCCACCGCTGATAGCGCGATTTCGTCCTGAAGCGCGAAAATGTCCTCCGAACTGCGGTCGTAGCGCTCGGCCCACACGTGCGCGCCGGTCGATGCATCGATCATCTGAGCGGTTACGCGCACACTACCGCCAGCTTTGCGCACGCTGCCTTCGAGGACATATCGTACGCCAAGCTCGCTGCCGACCTGCTTCACGTCCACGGCGCGGCCTTTGTAAGCGAAGGTCGAGTTTCGCGCGATAACGAAAAGCCATTTTATGCGTGCCAGGCCGGTGATGATGTCATCGACCATTCCATCGGCGAAGTACTCCTGTTGCGGATCTCCGCTCAAATTCGAGAACGGCAGGACCGCGACGGAAGGCTTCTCAGGCAAGGTCGGCGCCGACGCGGTGCGGGCGGCTGCAAAACGATCGGGGACATTCGTCGCAACAGCCGGTCCTACATAGCGATAGCCTCGGCGCGGCAGTGTTTCGATCCAGCTCTCAGCATCCGCTGCGTCGGCCAATACCCGGCGCAAGGCCGCGATCTGGACCGTCAGGTTGTTGTCGGCAACCGCCAATTTGCCCCAGCCGGCTTCGACCAGCGCGTCTTTGGATACCGGTACGCCCGCGTTTTGGAGCAGCAAACGCAGAAGCGAAACGGCGCGTTGCCCAAGCATGGTCGGCTCGGCGCCGTGATACAAAATGCCCGCCACCTGATCGAGACGGAACGGGCCAAACTGATAAAGGTCGCCTCCGATTGTCATCCAACGCTTTTAGCAAATTTTTGGGAACGAATTCACGACTTTCCCGGCATGACGGCCAATGTTGCACAGGTGCTTGCCGGAAGTAAGCACCCAGTCAAAGGAGGATCCTATGAGCGCCAATGCCATTATTCGCATGCCCGACGAGAAGAAGGGGATCATGCTGCGTGGTCAACCTATGGTCTTCCTCGTCACCGGCGAAAACACCAAGCACACGAGCATGTTCGACTGGACGATCCCAGCGGGATTCGCCACCGGACGGCATGTTCACCGTGTGCAGGAAGAGACGTTCTATCTGCTCGAAGGCGAGTGTGCGTGGCATGTCGGCGACAAGACGGTTCGCGCAATGCCCGGAACCTATCTGTTCATTCCACCGGGAGTGCCGCACGACATCACGAATGTCAGTGAGAGACCCGCCCGCGTGCTGATGACCGTCTCTCCGCCTGGCCACGAACGCTACTTCGAAGAACTTGCCAGACTCGCGGCGCAGGGTGCGCCGGACCCAAAAGCCCTCGCTGAGCTGAGGAACCGCTACGATACTGACCAGCTCTCGACTTTGACGACACGCGGGTAGGCATCTGTCACGGCGGCCCCACGGCAGCTTCTGGCCCATTGCGACATATCGCGCTGGCGCACGAGCTTGGTCGCTATCGGCGCAAAGCGGACGTGATCTTCATCGCATCACGCCGAAGGTTATGGGTACACGACCTGGCCTAAAGCGGATCAGTAATCTCTGAAAAGCTGGACCGCTCGAAGAAAGCCTCAGCCGAACTTGCGTTGCGCATCCAGCGCCAGGCCAAGTCCGACCGAGCCGAACATGTCGCCTTCGATGACGGATGCCTGCGGCACCAGCGACAGGATCTCTCGTTTGGCCAGCGGGATCGCGGTCGATCCGCCGGTCAGGAACACCGCGGTGATGTCGGACGGCTTCACCTCAGCGTCCCTGATAGTCTGCCCGACCGTTGCGGTGACCCGCTCGATGTCCCTGGCAATCGTCGCGTCGAGCCCGCTGCGCGTGATTTCGGCGGTGAACTCCGCACCCGGCAGCTTCACAGCGACCTCTGCGGATGACCTGTCGGTCAGCTCTATCTTGGCCTTCTCGACACGTGCGGCCAGCGCGTGTCCGTAGCGGTGTTCGACGACGTGGATGAAACGGTCGACCAGGTCGGCGCGCTCGGCCTCGTAGCGGATCTGGCGCAGATGCGTCATCGCCTTGGCGGTGTAGACCAGGTTGATGCGCTGCCATGTGGCGAGGTCGATGAAATAGCTTGCCGGCAGGTTGCGCTTGCCGTCCTTGGTCGGCGTCAAATAGCCGAGCTGCGGCATGACATGGGCGATGCTCAGCAGCCGGTCGAAATC